>JAZORS010000194.1:0-3357 GCA_045656725.1 Eubacteriales bacterium
ATCCGCCTGCTCCCGTCACCGTCCATTGTGCTGTCGGAGCACGTTGACCGCCGTATTCAATGGGCGTGCGGAACTGCCTTTCGGCGGCGCTGTTATGAGATGACGTCACCACCGCTATCCGCTTTGCGCTATTACCCGATATCAGCATTGAGGCAAGTGAAATTCCCTCGGTAAGGTTTGAGCATGCGCCGTATATTCCGATATAAGGGATTTCGTATGAAAGAAGTGCGTAACATGACGCAACGCATTGGTTTTCAAGGTCGCCCGCCAGAAGAACGTCAAGTTCGTCGGTTTTGAATTTGCCCTTTTTGAGAGCGAGGTTAAGCGCCACTCTTGTCATTTCAGCCTCGGCAAGCTCCCATGTCTTTTTTCCGAAGCGAGAGCTTTCGTCTATGAAATCAAATCTACCCCCGTGTGGCCCGCGCCCCTCCTCCTTGCCACCGACTGCGGCGTGAGAAAGAAAGGTAACGTCCTTTCCGAAATCAATAATTCTTCTCATCAGAAGCTTACCCCCAGCTTTAAAAGAATAAAATAGATAAATCCGTAAGCCGTTCCGGCAAGCGTTGCGAAAAGAATAACCGGCCCCGCCACAGAGAAAATACCCTTTCCAACGCCGAGAATGAAGCCCTCTGAACGGGTGTCTATTGCAGCAGAGGTGACGGAATTTGAAAAGCCCGTAACGGGAACAATAGTTCCGCCCCCGGCAAATCTTGCTATCCTGTCGAAAAGGCCGAGAGCTGTCAAAAGCGAAGCGAGGATAACAAGGGTTACGGTGACGGCAACGTATGCGTCAGCTTCCTTTAAAAAGAGCGAAAAAAGCGCAGCCAGCCCTTCGCCGAAGCCGCAAATCAGCCCGCCGACCAAAAATGCGCGAAAAAAGTTTTTAAATACGGGAGAGGGTGGGGCGTGTTTGTTTATTAGGTTTTTATAATCGTTGTTTTTCTCCATTTGTTATGCCTTTTTGTAAACATTAGTTTTCTTTTTTAGTATTTTTCCTTAAAAATTTGACTTTATTCATCGGGAGAAAAAACGGGAAATCTGCCTTTTTTAAATTCCCTCTTGCAAGTTCTTTCTTTTTATGTTAAAATAATAAAAGTGAAAGAAAAAAGCCCCCTCGGCTAGATTGGAGACGGAAAAGATGCGCGATAATTCAAACAAAAAAACGGATAATTTATATGAGTCGGTTTCTCCCTTTCGTCCACGCACGCTTGCTTGGTCGCTCGTTTCTTTGGTAACGGGGCTTATTTCCATTTTTATTTCCTTCTTTGGCTGGGCGGCAATAACCCTCGGCGTGATTGCGGTAATTTCTGCCGTAGTATCGAGAAAAACGCTCGGTTATTTTGATAAAATGTCAGTCGGCGGACTCATTCTCGGTATTTTCGGTGCGGTTGCGGGTATAGTAGTTCTCGTTGCCATTTCCCTTGCGGGCGAAGACTTCTGGCAGGCGCTTCTTGATGCGTTCCGCCAGGTGTTTGACGAAGCTGATTTCGGCGGCGGAATATAAGACGAGTCGCTTTGGCGCGGCGACCTTCGATAAACTAGGTCCGCCGAACGATGTTTGCCCTCGCGGGCAAGTGATATTGCCTACGGCAATGATGTTTACTGCGTAAATGATGTTACGCCTAACGGCGTAGTGGGCAAACATCACATCATTTGCGCCGACAGCGCAATACATCACTGCGCGTCAGCACAACATCATTATGAGCGAAGCGAATAACATCACTTCTTTATCACCCGAAAGCAAAATACAGTATAACACAATACCTTGCAGGCAAGATAGTGTGCAAAAAAGGACGAGAAATTTCTCGTCCTTTTTAATCTTTTTAAAAAACTGCTTTATCGCAGGCACCCCCAAGAGGTTTCACATTTCTTTTTGCAAGAATTACAAGCCTGCAACTATTTCTTCGCCACGGCGAAGAGCCCCGTCAATCTTATCAATATCGCGTCCGCCGCTCATTGCGCCGTCGGGACGTCCGCCGCCCTTACCGCCGGTGATAGCGGCAACCTCGCCGACAATCTTTCCTGCGTGAGCGCCGAGCTTGACAGCCGCCGCGCCTGCTGCGGCAATGAAATTAAGCTTGCCCTCGAAAACGGTCGCAAATACTGCAATTCCGTTCGGATATTTGGATTTTACGGAGTCGGAAAGTGCTCTTGCCGCATCGGGCTTCATTTCGAGCTTCGCTACGAGGAGCTTGAAGCTGCCAACGTCTTTTACCGAGTCTGTAAGAGCTTTTGCCTGCGCCTCCGAGATTTTAGCTCCAAGGGATTCGATTTCCCTCTTTGCGTCCTTGATTTCCGCCTGAAGCGAAGCCGCCTTCTTTGCAATAGAGGTCGCGTCTTGTGTTTTAAGCTCCTTCGCTGTTTCGGAAATAAGCTTTTCCTTCTCGGAAATAAGCGAGAGAACGCCAAGACCTGTCGTGCCTTCGATTCTTCTTATTCCTGCCGCAACACCGGTTTCGGAAATAAGCTTGAAAAGTCCTATTTCTCCGGTTGAACAAACGTGTGTTCCTCCGCAAAGCTCGGTTGATGACGAGCCGATTTTAACAACTCTTACGGTGTTTCCGTATTTCTCGTCGAAAAGAGCGATAGCGCCCATTTCCTTTGCCGACTTAATGTCGGTCACGGTAGTTGTAGCCGCCTCGGCAAGAAGAATGTTTTTGTTTACGATGCTCTCAACGGAAATAAGCTCATCGTCGGTAAGTGCCGAAAGATGGGTAAAGTCAAATCTTACTCTGTTTGCATCAACGTAAGAGCCTGCCTGCTCAACGTGAGGGCCGAGCACCGCGCGGAGCGCGGATTGAAGAAGGTGGCACGCGGAGTGGTTTCTTCTTATTGCGGCGCGTCTTTCCGCATCAATTTTAAGAGAGTAGCTCTCGCCCACGCGGAACACACCGCCCTCGATTTTCACCTGGTGGATATAAATTCCGTTAAGCTTTTTGGTGTCGGTAACAGAGGCGCTTGCCAAGCCGGAAACCGCACCCGTGTCGCCTACCTGACCGCCGCCCTCGCCGTAAAATACGGTTTTGTCAAAGATTAATGAGCATTCGCCCTCGCTTGCTTCTTCAAGAAGCCCGTCCTCGCCTATAATGGCGATAAGCTTTGCATCACATTCGTTTTCGGTGTAACCGGCAAACTCGGTTTCCGCGATGCCCGAAAGCAAGCCCGAGGAGGAATTAGCCCAACCGGAAATATTTGCTCTTGCATCTCTTGCACGCTGTTTCTGTTCGTTCATAAGTGCGGTGAAGCCGTCCTCGTCTACCGAAAGGCCGTTATCTTCCGCAATCTCGCGTGTGAAAGTCGGAGGCCAAGCGGTCTTAGGAAGACAACCACCTATCCCAACTCCTTGGCTCACAGAAA
>JAZORS010000195.1:0-12542 GCA_045656725.1 Eubacteriales bacterium
ATGCTTATCGTTACCCCCTATTACAATAAAGCAACCCAGAAGGGAATGATAGAAACCTTCCGTGCTATTGCCGATGCATCAACAAAGCCCTGCATACTTTATAACGTTCCCTCGAGAACGGGATGTAATCTTCTTCCCGAAACCGTTGCCGTGCTTGCAGAGCATCCTAATATCGTAGGCATCAAGGAAGCTTCCGGCAATATGTCGCAGGTCGCTGAAATTGCGGCTCTGACAAACGGAAAAATTGATATCTATTCGGGAAATGACGATCAGATAGTTCCCATCATGTCCCTTGGCGGTAAGGGTGTTATCTCTGTTCTTTCCAACATAATGCCTCGTGAAACCTCTTATATGTGCAAGTCGTTTTTGGATGGGAAAATTGAGGAATCAAGAGAGCTTCAGCTTCGCCTTTTGCCTCTTATTAATGCTCTCTTTTCCGAGGTTAACCCGATTCCCGTTAAGGCGGCGCTTTCGGCTATGGGATACTGCGAAAACTATTTGCGCCTTCCCTTGACCGTTATGGATGAAGAGAAAGAAAAGAAGCTTCTTTCCCTTATGAAAAAAGAGAATTTGATTTAAAAAGGAATTTTGTATGAAAATATTACTTAGCGGTATTTTAGGACACATGGGGCGTGAGGTTGTAAAGCTCTGCGATGAAAATTATCGTGGCGCATCCCTTTTTGCCGGTGTTGACCCTATGGTTAAGGAAGGGGAGATTCTTCCCGTTTTCTCGTCATTTTCAGACGTTGAGAACACTACGGAGATTGACTGTATAGTTGATTTTTCCCACCATAGCGCAACGAAGAACCTTATTTCCTTTGCTACCGAGAAAAATCTTCCCGTCGTCGTTGCAACAACGGGACATACGGAAGAGGAAATAAAGATGATTAAGGATGCGGCAAAGAAAATCCCCGTGTTCTATTCTTATAATATGTCCCTTGGTATAGCGCTTCTTGTTGAGCTTGCAAAAAAGACCTCGGCCGCTATGCCCGAGGCGGATATTGAAATTATAGAAAAGCATCACAACAGAAAGGTTGATGCCCCCAGCGGAACTGCAATTATGCTTGCAAACGCTATAAAAGAGGTAAGAGCCGATTCTTTCACTAAATGCGGAAGATCCGGACAGGGTAAGCGTGAAAAGGGCGAAATCGGCGTTCATTCGCTCAGAATGGGCAACGTCGTCGGTGAGCACGAGGTTATAATTTCAACTGCCAACCAGACGCTTTCTTTGAAGCATGAGGCGCATAGCAGAAGCTTGTTTGCAGAGGGCGCTCTTGCCGCTGCAGAATTTCTTGTAAGATGCGATGCGGGAATGTATAATATGAATTCCCTCGTTAATTCGGCAGAAAAAGAGCCCGCTTACAAATAAAAATTCGGAGAGAATTTAATGAAAATAGCAATTTACGGTTACGGAAATCTTGGCCGCGGTGTTGAGGCGGCTGTAAAATATAACGAGGATATCGAGCTTATCGGAATTTTCACAAGACGTGAGCCTTCAAGCGTAAAAAGTGTTTTAGGCACGGCGGTTTATTCGGCTGACGATATTATGAAATTCAAAAATGAAATTGACGTTGTGGTTATCTGCGGCGGAAGCGCAACCGATCTTCCAAAGATAACTCCCGAGCTTGCAAAAAGCTTCAATGTCGTTGATAGTTTTGACACACACTCTACAATACCGGAGCATTTCAAAAACGTAGATGAAGCCGCAAGAAAGAACGGAAATATTGCCCTTATTTCTTCCGGATGGGATCCCGGTCTTTTTTCCATCGCCCGTCTTTACTCATCGGCAGTTTTGCCAAACGGCTCTGACTATACGTTCTGGGGCAAAGGAATAAGCCAAGGGCATTCTGATGCTATAAGAAGAATAGAGGGTGTTCTTGACGCAAGACAGTACACTATTCCAAAAGAAGAGGCGCTCGCACTCGTACGAGAGGGCAAAAATCCTACCCTCACAACTGCAGATAAGCATCTTCGTGAGTGCTTCGTCGTTATAAAAGACGGCTATGATAAAAAAGAAATAGAACAAAAAATCAAAACTATGCCTAACTATTTTGCTGACTATGAAACGACGGTTCATTTCATTTCTCTTGACGAGCTTCGTGAAAAGCATTCCGGTATGCCCCACGGCGGCTCGGTTATCAGATGCGGCTCAAGCGGAGTTAACGGTGAAAACAAGCATACCGTTGAGTTTAAGTTAACTCTTGATTCTAACCCCGAGTTTACGGGAAGCGTTCTCGTTGCTTATGCAAGAGCAATAAACAGAATGCACGGGCGTGGCTCGGTCGGATGTAAAACCGTTTTTGACGTAGCTCCGGCTGACCTTTCGGCTCTTTCGCCCGACGAGCTTCGAGCTCACATGCTTTGATTTTTAAGGAGAAGATCTTTGATTAGCACGTTAAATAATACAAACGAGTTGATATGTGAAAATCTCGCAAGAGAAAACGGCGGCGAGCTTTTGTTTGCCGGTCAGTCAGTAACAAAGCTTGCAAAAAAATACGGAACGCCTCTTTATCTTTACGACGAGAAAAGAATAAGAGAGCATGCAAGAACCTATATTTCGGCAATGAAGAAAAGCTTTGGTTCTCGCTCTCGTGTGCTTTACGCATCTAAAGCGGCTTCTTTCAAGCGTCTTTATGAGATAATGAAGGAAGAGGGTATGGGAATTGACGTAGTTTCCATGGGAGAAATCTATACCGCAAGCCTTGCAGGATTTCCGCTTAACTCGGCGTATTTTCACTCTAATAATAAAACAGACAGAGATATAGAATATGCAATAGACTCCGGCGTTGGATATTTCGTTGTCGATAATTCCGACGAGCTTTTTGCTATTGAAAAAATCGCAGGCGAAAAGTCTGTCAAGCAGAAAATACTTTTGAGATTGACCCCGGGAATTGACCCTCACACCTATGCGGCGGTTGCAACGGGAAAGGTAGATTCAAAGTTCGGCTCTGCAATAGAAACAGGGCAGGCGGAAGAGATTACCAAATTGGCGCATTCTCTCTCTCATATCGAGCTTTGCGGTTTTCACTGCCACGTTGGTTCGCAGGTCTTTGATGTCGACGTATTTATGGGAAGCGCAAAGGTCATGCTTGAATTTATCGCAAAAATATATAAAAGCGAGGGGTATCTTGCAAAAGAGCTTGACCTCGGCGGCGGTTTTGGCGTAAGATACGTCAAGGAGCAATCATCGCCTGACGTTGAGGCGATAATCGCTGAGCTTGCCTCTTATATGAAAAATCTTTCTGCCGAGCTTGGAATTGCGCTTCCCGAAATAGCAATAGAACCGGGAAGAAGCATGGTTGCGGATGCAGGCCTTGCAGTTTATACGGTTGGAACGGTTAAAAGAATACCGGGATATAAAAATTACGTTTCCGTTGACGGTGGAATGACGGATAATCCACGCTTTGCGCTTTACGGCTCGCCTTATACGATAGTGCCTGTAAAAAGTCCTGTCGGCGAGGATGTTATGACGGCGTCTGTCGTTGGCCGTTGTTGTGAAAGCGGGGATATACTTCAGGAAAACGTCGCTATGCCTGAGGGTATAGCAAGAGGTGATTTGATAGCATGCTTCACCGCAGGAGCTTATCACTATTCAATGGCGTCCAATTATAACAGAATTCCCCGTCCGCCTATCGTTATGCTTGACGGAGAGCGGGATTACGTTGCGGTAAAACGAGAAACTCCCGAGTGCCTTACGTCGCTTGACGTTTGAGTTTTATAGCAAAGATGAGCGCAGGTTATCCCTGCGCCCTATCTATATGTAGAAATTAAGAGGTTTTTATGAGCGCATCTCTCATTTTTGATTTAATAGATAAGAAATTTGATAAATACGTAGCTCTATGGGAAGAAATTTGCCGTATAGAAAGCCCAAGCGCTGATAAAGAGGGCGTTGACAGGGTTGGAGATTTCGTTGTCGAAATCGCAAAAAAACACGGCTGGCAGGTTGAAATCCATGAAGAAAGAGTTTCCGGAAACGCCATCGCAATAACTATGAATCAAGGTGCAATCGGAGCGCCCTTTGCCATTTCGGCTCACATGGATACTGTTCATCCCGTTGGTAGCTTTGGGGAAAATCCCGTAAGACGAGAGGGGAATTTTATATACGGTCCGGGTGTTATCGACTGCAAGGCGGGAATTGTTCAAGGTCTTTTGGTAATGGATACGCTTGAAGAAATGGGCTTTTCTTCTCGTCCTGTAATTTTCCTTTTACAAAGCGACGAAGAGGTCGGAAGCCGCACCAGCGAGAAGCGTACCGTTAAATTTATGTGCGAGAAGGCAAAGGATGCTGTCGCATTTATCAATCTTGAAGGCTCAAGCGAGGGCTACGCCTGTGTAAGACGGCGTGGAATCGCATATTTTGATTTCAGGGTCAAGGGAGTCAGCGCCCATGCCTCACGTGCTGCCTCGTACGGAGCGAGCGCAATACTTGAAGCAGCGAAAAAGATAGAAGCTATCGAAAAATATAAGGACGAGGACGGAATAAGTTTTAATGTCGGACTTATAAAAGGCGGAACTGTTCCTAATGCAGTTCCGGCAGAATGTGCTTTCACTGTTGATGCAAGATTTAAAAGCGCCGAGGAGCTTGAAAAAATTAAACTCATAATGCAGCAAATGGCAGAGAAATCCTATAACCCAATGTGCAAAACGGAATTGGAAATTAAGGGAACCCGTCTTGCAATGGAGCTTAATGAACGTAATTTAGCTCTTCTTGATACGGCAAACCGTATATTCCGCGAAAACGGATTTTCCGAGCTTAAAGCAGGAAAGGGGAACGGCGGCTCTGATGCCGCTGATATCACCGCCTACGGAATTCCGTGCCTTGACTCGCTTTCCGCAACGGGTGGGGCTGTTCATTCTCTCGGAGAGTTCGGTAATATCGAGTCGTTAAGGGAAGCGGCAAATCGACTTGCTGTGTTAATCTACTGTATACAATAAAATAGAAACGAGTGCGTATAGCTTTTTGCTGTTCGCACTCGTTTCTATCATAAAAGGTTTAATTGCTGTTTTCTTCTTTGTTTTCTTCAAGCACTTTTATACATTCCTTGTAAAAACGGTTAATTATAAATACTGTAACTGAAAGAAAAGCAATTATTGCAAGAATTTCATTAAACCCAAAGAATTTTGAAGAATATATGTGTAAATTCAGATCGAAATCTCTTGGGTCACCGTTGTAGGTGAGCTCCCCTTCGTAAGTGTTACCGCCTGATGCCCAAAGTGTCGTGGGCCTGTCAATGTTTTTGTATCCGTTTTCTCCGGTTATTTCAAGCCGGAATTTGTGATTCTTGCAGTTTTTTATTTTTGCTGATTCAAAAAAGAAATACGAGTTATCTGAGATTGTGCTGGCATCTACCGTAATGTCGAGCGCAACCGTATCAGTGTCAAGATCAGTTATGATAACGTGCAAGCAACCTTCCGGCGTTGTCATATACGTTGCAAATTTAACGGCTACTCCGCGGAAAACCCGCTTTTGTGATACAAATGTTTGTGAAACCGTAAATCCGTTATATATCGGACCGACAATATTTTCCGATTTGTCAGTGCGATAGTACATCTCCGGTGTTGAAAGATCGTAACAGATCAAACTTATAAAAATAGCGAGAACCAATGTCAGCAAAATGATGGTGTTGATAGCATTTTTTTTAAAATTCTGCCTATCAATGGCATAGCATTTTTTAAGATTGGAAATCATTATGATTTCTCCGTTCTGGTGATTTTTAAGTTTATGGTTAGTTCTTGTCAGAAATCTGTTCTGTATTATTACTATCTTCTGTATCAATGTTATTTACACAACTTACGTAAAAACGGTTAAGAAAGAAAATTGTAACACAAACTAAAATTGTTATAGCAAGCACTTCATTGAAGCCAAAGAGTTTGGTCGAATAAAGATGCAAGTTCAAATCATAAGCTCTTGGCTCGCCGTTATATGTGAGCACGCCTTCGTATGCATCACCGGATGACGTCCAAAGCGTCGTAGGCCTATTAATGTTTCCGTTCTCGTTTCGGCCTATAAGATCAAGGCGGAATTCGTGACCTTTGCAATTAGTAACGTCGTTCAAAAGAAAAATGCGAAAGGCGTTGTCGCCAATGGTGGTTGCATCAATATACTCATCAAGAACTACCGTATCTGTATTAAGATCGGTTAAGACAACTTGAAGGTAAGCTTCGGGCGTTGTCATATACGTTGCAAATTTAACGGCAAATGCAGTAAGAGATCTCTTGTGAGATATGAACGTTTGAGAAACCGTAAATCCGTTATATATCGGGCCAACAATAGTTTCAGCTCTGTCCGCAGTGTAATAAATTTCAGTAGCCGAGAGATCGTAGCACAAATAGGCAACAAAAATAGCAAGAGCCATAGCAAATAAGAGCGCCAGCACAATAAGATTTTTTACAAATCTTCTTTTGTTCTGTGAATAACTTTCTTTGAGTTTTGAAATCATTATCATTTCTCCGTTCTGGTGATTTTAAAGGGTGAAATCAACTCGTTCCTTTGCAAAGTTCGGGTTGTAGTATGGATCTCCCGCTACGAGCTGTTTTGCCCATTTTGTTTTGAGAAGAGTAATATCTCCCGCCTCGCGCTCTTTGTCGTCCGCAAGTGTGACGAGCGATTCAAATTCGGAATAAAGGGAAGAATACGGAGTCCAAACAACAAGTTTTCCGTCAGCTCTGGCGTTAAGACAGAGGTCAACGTCGTAGTGATAAGAGAGGGAGTTATCCAACCCTCCAAGCTTGAAGAAAAGCTCTTTTCTTATCATAAGGAGCTCACAGCTTACAGCGCTGAGGTTTTGCGCATACCAAAGGCGGCCCATATATCCGACAGAGGAATTATGAACGCCGAAAAACAGTGATTGAACAAATTTTTCGTCGCCGTGTCCGACAACGTAGCCGGCATGCTTAAAGGTGTTATCCATAAAGTATACTGAGCCGCCTGCGATTCCGACGTCGTCGCGCTGTGCATACATAAGGAGCTCTACAATCCAATCCTCGTTTGCGACGCAGCCGGCTCCGTCAAGAATAGCAAGATATTTGCCTTTTGCGGCCTTTGCGGCTGTGTTGATAAGCTCCGCCGGTGTCGCACCTTCAAGTGCAATTTTACGGATAATATTGCCCGAGGCGAGTCGGTCAAGCTTGTTAATTACGTCAAGTGAGGTTTTCTCCGTATCGTACGGAACGATGATTTCATAGTCCGTGTATTTCGTTTTTGCCTTCACCGCGTTGATTGAGTTAACAAACTGAATATCAAGCTTGGGATTAGCAATAATTATGCTCACCCTGTCGTGAGAGGCGATATTGTAGCTGACCTTATACATAGCAGGGAAAACCTTGGTGCTCTCAACGCTTCCCGGGATACCGCACTCGGTGATGCTTGTATGTACTGCATTTTTACCGGCGGTTATCGCGTAGGTTTTTGAGTTTATATCCATTGCTACCGACATGGGGTGCGAACGCCAGAAATAAAGAACCTTGGGTATATGAACTATCTTCTTGGCATTTGCGGTAAGTCGAAGAATAATGTCGTGGTCCTGGCTTCCGTCATACGACTTGCGGAATTTGCCAGCCTTATCAAGAAGCTCGCGCGAAAATACGGAAAGGTGGCAAATATAGTTGTTTGCTCTCAGGTTGTCGGGCGCAAAATCGGGCTTATAGTGAATAGTCGAGATTTTGCTTATATTGGGGCTCTCAAAGGTTGCCTCATCCGTATAAATATAGTCTGCACCCTTGTCGCAAATAGCTTCCATAACGTTGTAAAGGGCCGCCGGGTGAAGAATATCGTCGTGATCGAAAAGCGCAATATAATCACCGCTCGATATATCAATGCAGGCATTGGTGTTTTCGGAAATACCGAGGTTCTTTTCAAGCTTTTTATACACAATACGCGAATCCTGATGCGCAAGCTTTTCACAGAATTTGCGTATCTTTTTTTCTTTTTTGTTGCTTCCGTCCGCAAGGCAAAGCTCCCAGTTCTGATAGGTCTGATCCGTAACAGAGCCAATCATTTCTTTGAGGAAGCTTATCGGGGTATTGTAAAGGGGAACAAGAATACTGATTTTAATATCGCGGCTGAATTTATGCGTTTTCTGCGCCATAAGCTCCTCTTTCGTGTAAAGAGGTCTTGCGGCATTTTCAGCATATTTTTTACGGTCGCGAAGCTTTCTCATAGTGTATTTGAAGCCGTTTTCACGCCAACATTTAAAGAACTTGAAGAAAAGACGGATGGGTTTGATTTTGCGGAGAATTGCTTTTGTAAGATCAAGCATCCATCTTATCGGCTTCGAGATTTTCCAGAAGAATGAGGAAGCTACGTTATCGTACATTCCTTGAAGGTTTTCAGCATGATTTTTCCACTCGCCAAGCTGATTTTGAGCGGCACAGTAATTGGATTTATAATATTCAAGCTCACGGCGCGCCTTTTCGTATTCCTCAAGAGCAACCTCGTTGTTGCGCGCAAGAATGGAAATTTCGTTTTCGAGCTTTTCGCAAAGTCCGTCCTTCCCTTTAAGTGAGGATAGCTCTTCTTCAAGCAAGGAAATTTCATTTTCAAGCTTTTTGCACTTTTCTTTGATGTCAAACAGCTCACCGAGTGTTGCCTCGTTTTCAAGAAGCTTTGCCGCCTGCTCGTCTATTTTCGCCTTGCAATCGGCATTTTCAAGCTCATAGCGCTTGGTTTTTTCGACGAGGGCGGAGTTTTCAAGCGAGAGGCGGTTGTTTGTTTGTGTAAGCTCGCCGGATATCGCCTCAAACTTATTTACAAGCTCAAGCCGTTCGATAATTTTTGAAACGGGAAGATAGTCAGCGGCGTTTTCAACCATGAAAATTTTTCCCGATATTTCAAGCCAGATATTAACGACCTCACCGAAATTAAAGTGAATCTGGGGATCTGTGTTTGTAAAATAGTAAGTAGAGTCAATAAGACACGACGCGTTTGTAAAATCGGGCTTTAAAAATCCCGCGTTTGTGGTGATAATAAAATCGGAAATTATCGAAAAATAATTCTCGCAGGGGTCTATTCTCAAAGCGCGGCAGCCTGTCGGAATCGGAATTTTATCAGTTTTAATGACGCCCCCCTTGAAATCAAATGTAGCGCTGTTTTCCTCGCTGTATCCGTCGCCACAGTCAAAATATATTTTTCCCGTAAAGGTGGGCGTGTCCTCGCGGAGCTTGTCAACTCGGCGCGAAAGCTCATAATTGAATATAACGGTGGGCACATCATCCGCCTTGTTAAAAAGCATAGCCCACGGGGTAAGAAATTCAGTTGAGTGAATCTGATTGTGGTAAAAGGAATTTTCAGCAAAAATTTTTGCCCAGTATTCCATCTGCTGAACGTTTACGTGCGTTTTATTATCAACGTCAAAGGGTGTGGATGAGAAAAGCACGGTGTCCGAGTATTCGCAAAGGCGCTTTATTGCAAGCGCTCCGTCATCGGGGAACATGTGTTCAAGCACCTCAATGCTTACAACAAGGTCGTATTTTTTCGGAAAGTGCGCAGGGAGCGGCTCGGTAAGGGATTGAACGTATAAATAGTCCTTTATCTCCGAGGGCGCAGAAGAGATCGCGTATTCCGAAATATCCACTCCGTATGCCTCAACGCCGCGAAGGCGGAGCTGTTCAACAAGATAACCGTTAGCGCAACCTGCGTCAAGCACGGATTTAGGGTTGAAAAATTCAATTATTTTCTCGGCAATGTTCGAAAAGTGGTTTTTCCATGCTTCCGTATTGCTGTAATCCTCTCCGCAAAAGCTATCGAAAAAAAGCTTGTTGTAATTGTTTTGCATAACAATCTCCATTCTGCCGCCAATGGCAGCTCGCAAATATCAAGTGAAACCTTGGAATAAGATTCTTATTATCTCTCCGCGGTCTTATATTTATCGCAAATCAGGTTAGTGTTTCCGTCCATTATCATTTTGCCTTTTTCAATCCATATAACACGGCTGCAAAGGCGCTCTATCTGTTCAAGTGAGTGTGAAACGATAAGCACAGTCGTGCCGCCGTCCATAAGCTCGCTTATTCGCTTTTCGCATTTCTTCTGGAAAAGAAAGTCGCCAACCGAAAGTATCTCGTCAACGATGAGAATGTCAGGCTTAACGAGAGTTGCTACGGCAAAGCCAAGTCGGGCAATCATGCCGGAGGAAAAGTTTTTAATAGCAATATTCTCAAACTCGCGAAGCTCCGCGAAATCGAGGATTTCATCGTATTTTTCGCTTATAAATTTTCTGTCAAATCCAAGAACAGAGCCGTTGAGATATATATTTTCCTTTGCGGTAAGCTCAAAATCGAATCCGGCACCAAGCTCAATTAAAGGCGAGATAGTGCCGTCAACTGTAACCGTGCCCTCAGTCGGGGAAAGAATACCGGAAATTATTTTGAGGATAGTGCTTTTTCCGGAGCCGTTCAGGCCGACTATTCCGACAACCTCTCCACGTTTTACGGAAAAAGAAATATCTTCAAGCGCCGTGAACTGATCGTATCTTATCTGCCGCTTTAAAAGCTTTATGAAAAACTCTTTCATATTGTCAAGCTTTTCTGTCGGCATATTGAATTTCATTGTAACGTGACTTACGTCTATAATTACGTCGTTTTTCAATTGGGCCTCCAATTTTTTCACTTAAATATAAAGAACAAATTTATCCTGCTTTTTGTGGAATACGATAATACCGAGAAGAAGCATAGATATTGAATAAAGAATGCATATAGCATTTTCATAAAGGGAGGGAACCGTTCCGTAAATCATTACACTTCTGAAATATTCGATATAATAATAAAGCGGATTCAATTTAATTACAGTAGCAAGCCAATCAGGAACGAGAGATATGGGATATATAATGGGAGATGCATACATCCAAACGGTGAGAAGAACGCCCCAGATATGCCCAACGTCGCGGAAGAAAACGTTTGCGGTCGAAAGAATTAAGTTCAGACCGAAACAGAAAAAGAAGAATAAAATTATGGGAACGAAGAAAAGAAGCATCGTCCATTTAAGCGTTGCCGCGCCTGTTATAAGAAAGAAAGCGAAAACAAAAACGAAGGCAACAAGGGAAAAGAGCATATTAACGAGAGAAAAAATCGTTTTTTGAAGGGGGAATATATATTTCGGGATATAAACCTTCTTGATAAGGCCCGATGCGTTAATTACCGAGGTAAGAGAAAATCCCGAAGATTCCGAAAGAAAATTAAAGAGTATATAACCGGTAAGATAGAAAAGCGCAAATCCGCCTTCAACCTCAACGCGGATTATGTTTGAAAACACCGCTGTCAAAACCAGCATCATAAGAAGCGGATTGAGAACGCTCCAAAGCACGCCGAGAATCGAGCGTCTGTACTTTGTTTTTACATCCTTGACTACAAGGTCGGAAAGAAGATAGCGGTAGCGTTTGATTGCGAGAATATCCTTTTTGACCGTTTCTCTGCTATAAAAGATTTCAAGTACGGATACAAGAATTATGAAAGAAAAGAAGAATGAAAGAATGGTATCAACAACTTTTATCTCGGAAAAGCTTTGAACGTCAAAGAACGAAGTTCCTGCCGCAAAGGCCAGTGCCAGCGAGAAGAGAAGGATAATAAAAATCAGTATTTTCTTTTTCAAAACAAACCTCCGTAAGCGCATGGTGTTTCGCAAATCAAGCTATGTTAGTACGAAAAATCAAGCTCGGAAAACGTGGGATGTAGCTTATCCTTTTCGCTGAGAAGAATCTCGCCGTCTGTCGGCCACTCTATCGAGAGGGCGGGGTCTGAATATAAAAGTCCGCCTTCGTCGCTGGGATCGTAATATCTTGTGCATTTATAAACAAAGGTTGCGAACTCGCTCGTAACGAGGAAGCCGTGGGCAAAGCCCTCCGGTACGTAAAATTGGCGCTTATTTTCCGCGCTGAGCAAAACTCCGTACCATTTTCCGTAGGTTTCGCTGTTTTTACGGAGGTCAACGGCAACGTCGTAAACCTCTCCCTCGATAACTCTCACGAGTTTTCCTTGAGGATTTTTCTTCTGAAAATGAAGTCCGCGCAAAACGCCCTTTCGTGAGCGCGACTGATTGTCTTGAACAAAATCTGCCCAAGAGCCGTCAAGATGCTTTATGAAAGGCAAAAATTCTCCGTTATAGGTTTCCATAAAATAACCTCTGTCATCCCCGTAAACCGTCGGCTCAATGATGTAAAGGTCTTTAATGCCTGTTTCTATAAAATTAAACTTGCCCATAGAATCAATCCTTTCAAGAAAAAATTAAGCAACTCTCGACTTTCATCTGTTTGAATACATTTTTTCGTAGTATTCGCGATAGCTTCCGTTAACTATGTTTTCCCACCACTCGCGGTTTTCAAGATACCAACGGATTGTTTTTTTGATTCCGTCCTTGAATTTGGTTTCGGGAAGCCAACCGAGCTCGGAATGTATTTTCGTCGGGTCTATCGCATATCTCATATCGTGGCCGGCTCTGTCCTTAACAAAAGTGATAAGGTCCTCGCTCTTGCCGAGCTCTTTGAGAATGATCTTAACAATATCAATATTTCTCATTTCGTTATGGCCGCCGATATTGTATACCTCGCCAATGG
>JAZORS010000196.1:0-2887 GCA_045656725.1 Eubacteriales bacterium
CTAAAATTGTTAAAAATTATGAAACGGAGAATTTGTGATGGAAAAACTCTATGGCAATGCCGTTGTCGGTCAGTCCGGCGGTCCTACCGCCGCGATAAACGCAACGCTTTCAGGCGTTATAAAGGGCGCTATGAAAGCCAAAGATCGCGGAATAATAAATAAATTGTACGGAATGAGAAACGGAATCGAGGGCTTGCTCTCTGAAAATCTCGTTGACCTTTTTGAAAGATTTGAAAATCCCGCGGATTTAAAGACTCTTGAAGCCACACCTGCGGCGGCTCTCGGCTCGTGCAGAAAAAAGATGAAATCGCCGAGCGATGACCCGGATACATATTTGAAGTTGCTTGAAATATTCAAAAAATACGACATTCGCTATTTCTTTTATATTGGCGGCAACGACTCGATGGATACCGTTTACAAGCTCTCGGAGTTTGCCGCATCCAACGATTATGAAATGAGAGTTGTAGGTGTACCGAAAACCATCGATAACGACCTTGCGGCAACGGACCACACCCCCGGCTTCGGCTCTGCGGCAAAATTCGTTGCAACCGTTGTTAAGGAAATTCACAGAGATATTTCCGTTTACAATATGAGGGCGGTTACCATCGTTGAAATAATGGGTAGAGATGCCGGCTGGCTTACGGCTTCTGCGGCTCTTACCGAGCTTTCGGGCGGAATAGCTCCCGATTTTATATATCTTCCCGAAACAGTTTTTGACCCGGATAAATTTATCGAGGACGTTAAAAAACGCTTTGAGGATCATCCTGCAATTTTGGTTGCCGTTTCCGAGGGAATCAGATATAGCGACGGTCATTACGTAGGAGAGGGAACAGGTGCAAGAGCAGTTGATGCCTTTGGACATACCGCCCTTGCCGGCACCGGCAAAAACCTCGAAGCTCTTGTTAAGGAAAAGCTTGGCTGTAAGGTTCGTTCCATCGAGCTCAGCTTGACGCAGAGATGCGCTTCGCATATTGCTTCCCGTACGGATATTGACGAATCCGTTATGGTTGGAAGAGGCGCTGTTTTTGCGGCAATCGATGGCAAAAGCGGTGTTATGATGACTATCGTTCGTGATTCTGACGAGCCGTATTCCGTGCATATCGGAACGGAAGACATCTCGCAAATCGCAAATGCGGTCAGAGGTGTGCCCAAAGAATTTATTAACGAAGAGGGTAACGGAATCACTGATGCGGGACTTAAATATCTTGCTCCCTTGATTATCGGCGAGCTTGACGTTGAATATGAAGCAGGACTTCCGAAACATATAATAATTTAAAACGGTAAATAAAACGAGGCAGAAATAGGATTTTGTTTATTTTTAGAATTTCCTGTTTTTGCCTTGTTTTGCTTTTTTGTAAAAAAATAAAGCTTTTTTAAAAAGCTCTTGCAATTTCGGAAATTTTGTGTTATACTTATCTGGAATTAAATAGATATTTACTTATCAAGAGCGGCGGAGGGACTGGCCCTGTGAAGCCCGGCAACCTATACGTATGTAAAAGGTGCTAATTCCTGACAGATGAGTTTTGTTTCTGTCACGGGAAAGCGCCGCTTGCGTTTCCCGCTTTTTTATTTTGTTTTTTATTTTGATAGGTAAGAAAGGAATGTTTATGAAAAAAATACTTTTTACGTCGGAGTCCGTAACAGAAGGACATCCCGATAAAATTTGCGACACAATTTCAGATGCAATTCTTGACGAAATTCTTTCGCAAGATCCCGAAAGCCGAGTTGCGTGCGAAACCTTTGCAACAACGGGGATTATAACCGTTATGGGTGAGGTTACCACGAAAGCTAAATTTGACGTTCAGAAGATAGTCAGAGAAACAGTTGCCGAGATTGGCTATGACAGAGCAAAGTACGGCTTTGATGCGGCAACCTGCGCGGTGCTCAGCTCTTTGCACGAGCAGAGCGCTGATATTGCTCTTGGCGTTGATAAATGCAAAGAAGCAAAGGACGGCACGATTTCTGATAATTTCGATATACGCGCCGGCGACCAGGGAATTATGTTCGGCTTTGCCTGCGATGAAACGGACGAGCTTATGCCTCTTCCTATCTCGCTTGCGCATAAGCTTGCAAAGCGTCTTACCGAGGTAAGAAAAAACGGCAAGCTTTCTTATCTTCGTCCCGACGGAAAAACACAAGTTACCGTTGAATACGTAGATGGCGTTCCGTCAAGAATCGACACTATCGTTATATCCTCCCAGCATAGCGCGGACGTTGATAATGCGACTATAAGAAAGGACATAATCGAGAACGTTATTTTCCCTGTAATTCCGTCGTCACTTATGGATGGAAAGGTAAATATCCATATCAACCCCACAGGCCGTTTCGTTATCGGCGGACCGCAGGGCGATACCGGTCTTACCGGAAGAAAAATAATCGTTGATACTTATGGCGGATATTCAAGACACGGCGGCGGCGCTTTCTCCGGCAAGGACCCCACGAAGGTTGACAGAAGTGCTTCCTATGCCGCAAGATACGTTGCAAAGAACGTTGTAAAAGCCGGCCTTGCAAAGAAATGTGAGGTGCAGATTGCTTATGCAATAGGAATTGCACGTCCCGTATCCGTTCTTATTGAAACCTTTGCCACCACAGGTATAATTACCGTTATGGGCGAGGTTACCACTAATGCAAAAATCGACGTTCAGAAAATCGTAAGAGAAACCGTTGCTGAAATCGGTTACGATAGAGCGAAATACGGCTTTGATGCGGCAACCTGCGCAGTTCTCAGCTCTTTGCATGAGCAGAGCGCAGATATCGCACTTGGAGTTGATAAGTGCAAGGAAGCAAAGGACGGCACAATTTCCGATAACTTCGATATCGGAGCAGGTGACCAGGGAATTATGTTCGGCTTTGCCTGCGATGAAACGGACGAGCTTATGCCTCTTCC
>JAZORS010000197.1:0-5607 GCA_045656725.1 Eubacteriales bacterium
TGCACAGGAACACATATCTTAATTCTCCCGGATTCCTGACTCCCACTTATTCTGTGGAAAGAGAAAATCGCATATTCTTCGCAGGTCAGATGACCGGTGTTGAGGGATACGTTGAGTCTGCGTCCTCGGGTTTTGTTGCCGGCGTTAATGCGGCTATGATGGCTCTTGGCAGAGAAGAGGTTGTGTTCCCGAAGGAGACAGAGATCGGCGCACTTGCTCATTATGTCAGCGAGGGCGGAATTTCCTCCTCCTTCCAGCCGATGAACGCAAACTTCGGCATTATAGCTCCCTTCGATAAAAAAATCAAAGGAGGAAAAAAATTCAGAAACGAGGCGTATGCCGAGCGCTCGCTTTCGATCATCGATTCGGAATTTTCTTATCTTGCCAAACATGAAAATACTTATTGACGCAATGAGCGGCGATAACGCCCCTCTTGAAATAATTAAAGGTGTTTCCTGGTCGAAAAAGTATGATGAAGAGCTTATTCTCATCGGAAACCAAAATATAATATCGGATATTGCAGTTAAAAACGACATCAATCTTTCCGGCATTAAAATAGTTAACTCTAATTCCGTTGTTACAATGGAAGATAAGCCGATGTGCGTCGTCCGTGAAAAGAGAGATTCTTCGATGAGTCTTGGACTTAAAATGCTCGCTAACAACGAGGTTGACGCATTTGTAAGCGCAGGTAATACAGGAGCGCTTATAACGGGCTCGACTTTAATTGTAAAGCGTATATCCGGAATAAACCGTCCCGGAATCGCATCGGTCTTGCCGCTTTCCAATCCCGTGTTGCTTATGGATTCGGGCGCTAACCTGAACGTAACCTCGGATAATCTTGTTCAGTTTGCATTCATGGGCGCGAAATACATGGAAAAAATATACGGTATCGACCGTCCGAGAGTAGGTCAGCTTAACAATGGAACCGAGTATAACAAAGGAAACGACTTGCAGGTTGAAACCTATCAGATGCTTGCAGAGAGCGGACTTAACTTTGTTGGAAACGTGGAATCAAAGGAAGTTCCTTTCGGCGTTTGCGATGTTTTGGTTACTGACGGTTACACCGGAAACATATTCTTAAAGGGTGTTGAGGGTATGGGTAAATTTATGCTCAAGCTCTTAAAGGATATTTTGAAAACGAATCTTGCAACACAGCTTTCAAGTCTTACTATGAAAGATAAAATTAAGGACGTTAAAACCCGTTTTGATGCATCTGAGCACGGCGGCGCGCCTCTTCTCGGAATAGCAAAGCCGGTTATAAAAGCTCACGGCTCCTCCGATGCAAAGGCAATAATGAATGCCGTAAGACAGGCGATCAACTTTGTTGAAACCGGTATAAATAACGATATAATCAAATTCGCTGAAGATTACGATGAAAAGAAGCTTCTTGCAGATGCGGACAGAATTTACGGAACTGTATAAAGGATAGGAGATTGTTATGGGAATCGGAAAGGATATATTCGATTTACAAACGAAAATTGAATACTCTTTTTCCGACGTAGCGTATCTTGAAAGAGCGCTCACCCATTCCTCTTATTCATACGAAATGAGAAATAAGGGCATTAAGCTGCCGTCAAACGAGCGCCTTGAATTTCTCGGTGACGCTATTCTTGAATTTGTTATCTCCGAGTATCTGTTTGAAAAATTCGGGGATTACAGAGAGGGGACTCTCACGAAGATGCGCCAATATATCGTATGTGAGAATTCTTTGTCAAAAATAGCGAAAGGGATTTCTCTCGGAGAATATCTGAATCTCGGCAAGGGCGAAGAAACAGACGGCAGAAGCAGAGCGAAAATTTTGGCCGATGCCCTCGAAGCTATAATTGCCGCGGTTTATCTTGATTCGTGTGATAAATCGACTGCAGTAGTTAAACGACTTATCATTAAGCTTTTTGCCGAGGTAATAGACGACTCCCTGAAAATGCAAAAAGGCGACTCTAAGACTATGCTCCAGGAGCTTGTTGAAAAGGACGGTTCTTGGCTTGAATACGCCGTTCTTTCCGAAACGGGACCGGAGCACGATAAAAGCTTTTCCGTTGCTGCGCGCGTCAACAACAACGTCGTTGGCAAAGGATGGGGAAAAACCAAAAAGGACGCGGAGATGGCGGCGGCTAAAGAAGCATTACGGCTTTTCGGAGTTAATGTATGAAAAAGCACGTAAATATTCCTATCTTTATTCCGCACCTCGGCTGTCCCAATCAATGTGTATTCTGCAATCAACGCAAAATTTCCGGAGTAAGTGAATTCTGTTTTGATTCTGTCGAAAAAGAAATCAACACGGCACTTTCCACTATCGGTGACGGAAAAGATGTAGAAATCGCCTTTTTTGGCGGTTCGTTTACCGGAATTGATCGAAATCTGATGACAGAACTCCTTGAAATCGCACAAAACTATCTTAACAGCGGAAAAATCCATGCAATAAGATGCTCAACAAGACCGGATTACATAGACGGGGAGATTGTCGGTATTCTCAAAAAATACGGAGTTGAAACTGTTGAGCTTGGAATTCAAAGCGCATCTGACGCAATTCTTTTGCGTTCAAAAAGAGGACACAGCTTGTCGGATTCCGCTCGCGCGGCAAAAATGCTTGTTGATTCCGGATTTACGTTTGTCGGTCAAATGATGGTCGGTCTACCGGGTTCAACGCTGGAAGATGAAATTAAAACTGCCGAATTTATTATTTCATCAGGTGCGAAGGCGGCACGAATTTATCCAACGGTCGTCTTTTCGGAAACGGAGCTTTGTGAAATGGCAAAATGCGGCGAATATGAGCCCCTTTCCCTAGAAGAAGCCGTTTACCGATGTGCGGTATTGCTTAAAAAATTTACCGACGCATCCGTTAAGGTCATCAGAATAGGCCTTTGTGAAAGTGAAAATCTGCACTCAGAGAAAAGCTATTATGACGGCCCGAATCATCCTGCCCTTGGCGAGCTTACTGAAAACATGCTGTATTTTCTCGAAATTTCGGAAAAGCTTAAAGAGCTTCCCGATATCAGAGGTCAAATTATAAAAGTAACTGTGGCAAAGAATTGCCTTTCAAAAGCGATAGGACAAAAATGCATTAACAAAATCAAGCTGTGTGAAGAATACGGACTGAAAGATATTATTTTTGCCGAAAGTGAGAAGCTTTCGGGGTACGGCTTTTTCATAGAAAAAGAGAGGAAAAAATAAATGTACTTAAAGACACTCGAACTTCACGGTTTTAAATCGTTTCCAAACAAAACCGTGCTTACATTTGAGCCGGGAGCTACCGTAATCGTAGGTCCTAACGGAAGCGGAAAATCCAATATTTCGGATGCTATGCGTTGGGTTCTCGGTGAGCTTTCCAGCCGAAACATTCGAGCAACTAAACTTGAAGACGTTATATTCGGGGGCGCTGATACCAGGCGTCCTATGGGTTTTGCCGAGGTTTCCGTTACCTTCGACAATACCGATACGGAAAACCGACTTGATATAGATTACGACGAGGTTACCGTAACCAGACGTTATTTCAGAACCGGTGAAAGTGAATACCTTATTAACCGTCAGCCGAAGCGTCTTAGGGATATATACGACCTCTTTCTGAATACCGGTGTCGGAAGAGAAGGATATTCTATAATCGGACAGGGTAAAATTGCGGAAATCGTATCTAAAAAGAGCGAAGACCGCCGAACTATTTTCGAGGAAGCTGCGGGTATTTCAAAATACCGTAACAGTAAAGAGGCGTCCGAGAAAAAGCTGAATCAAACGCAGGATAACCTTGACCGCGTTAACGATATTTTAACTGAGCTTGAAAATCAGGTAGGTCCTCTTGAAAGAGATGCTAAAAAAGCTCGCGAGGGCCTTGCGATATATGAAGAAAAGAAGAGCATAGACGTTGCTCTTTGGCTTTTTGATACTAAAAAAATCAAAGAAGACATAAGAGAAGCGGAAAAACAGACCAAGCTTTCTCAGAATGAGCTTGATATAATTGATGATTTGAGAAACGAGCTTTCCTTGCGAGAGGACGAGCTTCATTTGAAGTTGCAGAACACCCGTCTTGAATCCGAGGGGCTTCTTCTCAAAATACGCGAAGCGGAAAACAAGCTCCATCAGCTTGAAAACAGAAGTCAGCTTGCGGAGCGCGATTATATTCATTCCGCAACTGTAATTGAGGACTGTAAGTCGAGAATCAGCGAGCTCGAAAAAAACAAGGCGGCGCTTTTTGAAACCAAGCGCGAGTATATTGCAAAAGCAGAAGAGCTTGGCGAAGAGCTTAAAACTCTTATGGATACGCGCCTTGAATACCTCAGTAAACAGCAGGAGCTCACTTCCGAGCTTGATAAGCTTGATAAGCAGATAGATCTTGATTTCGGCGAGCTTAATGTTGAAGAAAACGCAGCAACCGATCTTAAAATCAGAATAGACGTTCTCAAAAATGCGATTTCTTCGGGAATTTCAATGAACTCAAACATAGAGTCGGAAATCGCAAAGTACGAAAACGAGGGAGCGGAGTTAAAGCTCGAAGCTGAAAAATGCGAGAAAAACGCCGCTGAATTTAAGGCAAAAATTCTGGAAAAGGAAAAAATCATCGAAAGCTCTTCGGAAAAATGCGATAAGCTTTCGGAAAAACGCGACGAGCTTACCGAGAAGCTTAACGCGGTAACGCTTGAACACGATACTTTAAATCATAAAGCCGAAACGCTCCAAAGAATGAACGATCATTTTGAGGGGTACGGTGAAAGCGTTAAGTTCGTAATGAAGGAATACTCTTACGGAAATATTGCCGGCGGAAAAATTCACGGACCGCTTTCAACACTTATCACAGTTGATAAAAAGTATACCACCGCAATAGAAATTGCGCTCGGTGCAAATATTCAGCACATAGTGGTTGATAACGAAGAAACCGCAAAAAGCGCGATCAATGCGCTCAAAAAGTCAAATGCCGGAAGAGCAACCTTCTATCCCTTGACCGCAATAAAACCGATGTCCGAAACCGATGAAATCAGAGCATCGAAAAAGCTTCGCGGCTTTATCGGCAGAGCTGATAATCTTGTAGATTCCGATAAGCAGTATCGAAATATTATCGAGTGGCTGCTTCTTCGAACGGTTGTCTTTGATAATCTTGATAATGCGTCATCTGCCGCAAAAGCACTTGGCTACAAAGTGAAAATTGTCACTCTTGACGGTCAGGTCATACATGCCGGCGGATCGTATTCCGGCGGTAGCACGAGGCGCGATAGCGGAATGCTTACAAGAACGGCTGAAATTTCTGCGCTTAAAGACGCGGCAAAGGCGCTTTCTATAAAAATTCAGGATATAAATAACGAAATCAAATCCCTCAATGTAGAGATTTCAGATGCGGATGATGAGCTTAAATTTGCCGAGCAGGACAGAGAGCTTCTTTTGTCGCTTTCACGCGAACAGTTTTTCGCCCTTGATTCAGCAAATGCAAATTATGCGGCAAACCGCAATATAATTGAAAAGCTGCGTTCCGATAAGGAAAATATAGCCGGCAAGCAGTCGGAAGCCAACGAGGAACTCACAAAGCTTGGTTTTCAGCTTTCTGCGGCGGAGGAAAGAATTGCTGCAATTCGTGACCACCGCTCAAAGCTTTCCGAAGAACGCGGTGTGATTGACGAGAAGAGG
>JAZORS010000198.1:0-17045 GCA_045656725.1 Eubacteriales bacterium
ACCTTGAATTCAACGTAAATAAAACTATTATAGGCGGAAGGGTCAGATATGAATCCTAAAGCTTCGGCAAAACCCGAGCCCAAATTCACGCCTATTTCCGTCATTTGCCGCAAAAATCGAGCTTCATATTCCGGATGAAAAATCTTGGCGTACAGGTTAGTCTGTTGCGGCGGCAAGTCTTCCTGAAATTAAGTAGAAATATCGGTTAGTTAAAACCGAACAAAAGCAAAAGAGCAGACCGTGAGGTTCTGCTCTTTTTATCTGTTTTCGTTTTCGAGAATTTCAAGTAGTTTTTTGAAATTGTCAGGCAATTCACATTCAAATGACATTCTCTCACCTGTTCTTGGGTGCGTGAGCTCAAGTCGCTTTGCGTGAAGAATTTGTCCGTCAAACAAGGGGGCGTGTTGCTTTTCAAAGCGTATTTTTGTTTTTGAATACACATCGTCGCCAAGCAAAGGATGGCCTATATATGACATATGAACTCTTATCTGGTGCGTTCTTCCCGTTTCAAGCTTTAAAGTAAGATACGACACTTCGCCATAACAATTGTTTACAAAATAGTGGGTGATTGCTTCTTTTGCGGTGGTGGAATTTTTGTCGTGAACCGCCATTCTTTTTCGGTCTATCGGATGGCGGCCGATCGGCGCGTTAACAGTGCCGGATTCGGTGGAAAAGCCGCCTCGCACAAGCGCGTGATATTCTCTCACAACACCGTGATGCTCAAGCTCGCGAGAGAGCTTGATGTGCGCGTCGTCGTTTTTCGCAACTACTATAAGACCGCTGGTGTCCTTGTCGATTCTGTGAACAATTCCTGGGCGCATCTCGCCGCCGATACCGGAGAGCGAGTCCTTGCAGTGAAAAAGAAGGGCGTTAACAAGAGTGCCCGTGGGATTTCCGGGAGCCGGATGCACGACCATTCCCGAGGGCTTGTTGATTACGATTATATCGCTGTCCTCGTAAACGACGTTAAGGGGTATATCTTCGGGTAAGTTTTCCGTCGGCTCGGCTTCGGGGATGTTGACTTCAATCTCATCTCCCGGCTTCACCTGATATTTTTTATCGGCAGTTGCGCCGTTTACAGTAACAAATCCGCCCTCGATCAGCTTGACGGCCGAGCTTCTTGATATGTTCGCTGTCCTTGCGACAAAGCTGTCAAGGCGGGGCGAATCAGCGTTTTCTGATTTGTAAATCATCAGCTTTTCCCCTTGCTTTTCGCTTCACGGCTCTCTTTTATAAGGTCAAGTATGAGAGCTAATATGAGCAATCCTGCTCCTACGCAAACGCAGGAATCGGCAAAGTTAAAAACGGCAAAATCAATAAGGCAGAAATCGAGAAAATCAACGACTTCACCGTGAAAGAGCTTATCGCCGTAAAACGTTCTGTCTATCATATTTCCGATGCCTCCGGCAAGAATGGTTGCAACGGAAAAGGTGTAAAGCTTAGGTTGTTCGTTAACGAATGCGGCATAAACGAGATAGCCGAGCATTGCGATAATTGCCACAGTTGAAAAAACCATAAACACCCAGCGGCTGTCTTCAAGCGAGCCAAAGGCGGCACCGGGATTGGTTAAATATCTGAATTGAAAAACGCCTTCGATAACCGGAACGGGCGGCTTGCCCTTCAGCTTGTCCGTTGCGATTGCTTTGGTAAGCTGGTCTATCACTATCAAAAGCGTTGTAAGGAGAATAGAGATGAGAAAGCTCTTTATCCGCCTCTTTTCAAAATTAAATTCTATTTTCATATTATATCCTTTAAATTATCGGTAAGGTCATTTGCACTAAATAAATGAGCATATAGCTAATCGTGAAAGACCAGTCTATCGGAGAATTTTGCAACAAATTGAACTTTACTAAAAAGAATCTTACCGGTATAATAAACGGCTCTGTTATAAAGAACAAAAAGGCATAAAATTTTCCCTCGTCAATCCCCAGAAGAGCGAGAATAACCCTTGCCGTCATAGAAAAGGAAACTATGCTGAGTGTCAGAGCAATCAGCTTTGCCGCTATTAAAAAAACTACTTGCACTTATAGCTCCTCTCCGTTTTGTAAAAAATACACATTTTGGGTAGTTATAGCCGAAGAGAACCGAACTCATAAGGTTTGGAAATATAGGTTTTGCCGTAACGAGTCGCAGTAAAGTATAACTTTACAAGGCTCGGTGCGACGAAAGACGCTGAAATTTGCCGATGAAAGACTTATTAGTTCGGTTATCTTCGGCTATACGCCTGATTTATCCCTTTTCGGAAATATCAATACCCTTTGCCGTCAGTATGTAAGTCGATTTTGAAACGTGCTTGATCTCGCCGCCTATGGTATATGAAACGCCGCGGAGAAAATCAAGAAGACGTGTTATCTGCTTGATGTCGAGAAGCTCAAGGTTAAGAACAACAGTGCATCCGTCAAGCAAATGATCGGCAATCGTGCTTACCTCGCTTATCGATTCCGGCTTGATGACTTTAAGCTCGATATTGTTGCCCTCAATAGAAGATTTCGGAGCCTCCTCTGGCATATCGGTCTTTTCTACCTCGTTTTTGAGGTCAAGCCCTTCGTCAAGGTTTGGAAATATTATTTCTTCCTCGTTTTCTTTTGCAATTCCGGTAAGTTTCTCTCTGAGTTTTTCAAACATTTTTAAGTAACACCTTTCTTTATTTTTGGAAGAGCCGACGCCCGATTCTTACGAGCGTTGAGCCCTCTTCTATTGCGATTTTATAGCTGTCGCTCATTCCCATTGAGAGTATCGGTTCTCCGTATTTCTTAAACACGGGGGCGAGCTTATCAAATAGATTTTTCGTATCCCTGAAATACGGACGCAACCCTTCGGGCGATTCAAGCGCCGGCCCCATAGTCATAAGTCCCAGAGGTACGATATTTTCAAAATCTCCGAGCGCAAAAAGCAATTCCTCGGCACATTCCGGAAGAACTCCGCTTTTTTGTTCTTCGCGCGCCGAGTTAACCTCAATAAGAACGGGAATTTTTCTTCCGCAAGATGCGGCGTGCCTGCTTACGTCAGCGGCGAGCTTCAATGAATCGATGGAATGAATCATATACGCGCTATCTGCGATAAGCTTGATTTTATTACGTTGCAAAGTGCCTATTTCATGTACGTTGGCAGAAAGTCCTGCCGCCCGTATAAGCTCAAAGCGGCGTTTTACCTCGCCGGGTCTGTTTTCTCCAATCTCGGTAGCGCCTGCTCTGACAAGCTCAATAAGCTCCTCGTCCGTTCCGCTTTTCGTAACGCAAACGAGCGTTGGCACAGGGGCACCGACGGAGGATGCGATTTTTTCAATTTCCGCACGAAGTGTGTCGAAATTTCTCTTTAAGTAATCAAATTCAGCCATAACGTTCTTTCATTTTTTGACTTTTAAGTTTATTATATCATTTGACGAGTCTGTTTGCAAGTATTTTATAAAAATATTTTAAGTCCGAGGTGTTGATTTTGGCTTTAACTTATGATATACTTATAAAGTATAACAGTAAAATGGAGAAAAGTATGCAATCTGAGTTTAACCCATCTCTTTTGCCCGGCGTCACGGCGCTTGCATATCTTGGCGATGCAAGGCATGCGCTTTTCGTAAGAAGAATGCTTCTTGAAAGGAAGATTCAAAAGCCAAAGGAGCTTAATCTTTTAGCTCTTGATTACGTAACCGCAGAGGCGCAGGCAAAGGCGTATGAAAAAATTTCGGTGCTTCTTACCGAGTGGGAAGCTGACGTTTTCAAACGTGCCTATAATTCAACCCACCTCAATAAGCCGAAGCACGCAAGCGGAAAAGAATACAGAATAGCAACGGGATTTGAAGCGGTTATCGGAATGCTTGAATGGATAGGTAATTCCGAAAGAATAAACGAGCTTCTCACAGCAGCATACAGGGAGAATGAAAATGATACAGAAAATTAAAGGAACAATGGATATACTTCCCGACAAAACGCCCCTTTTCAGATACATAGAGGGTGTGATGAGGGAGGAAGCCGAAAAATACGGCTACGGTGAGATAAGAACGCCCACCTTTGAAAATACCGAGCTTTTCGTAAGAGGAGTCGGTGATACGACTGACGTAGTTCAGAAGGAAATGTATACCTTTATTGACCGTGACGAAGGGCGCTCCATATCGCTTCGCCCCGAGGGAACGGCATCCGTTGCAAGAGCGATTATTGAAAACGGTAAATGCTCTGATCCGATGCCGCTTAAATACTACTATATAATTTCTTGCTTCCGTCACGAAAAGCCCCAGGCGGGCAGAAGCCGTGAGTTTTTCCAGTTCGGAACGGAGATGTTCGGCTCGGAAAATCCTTTGGCAGATGCTAACGTAATAGCTCTCGCTTCGGCAGTTCTTCGCCGCCTTGGACTTAAAAACGTCAAGCTTCACCTGAACTCTATCGGCTGTAAGGAATGCAGACCGAAATACCGCGAGGCGCTGGTTTCATATTACAAAAAATATGAGGACAAGCTTTGTGACACCTGCAAGTCGCGTCTTGAAAAGAATCCCTTGCGGCTTCTCGACTGTAAAAATCCCGAATGTCACGAGCTTTCGCTTTCCGCGCCCAAAACTGTTGAGCATCAGTGTGATTCTTGCGCTGAAAAATTTGAAACCTTGAAATCTGCGCTTGATGCTATGGGAATAGAATACGTGGTAGATACGTCCATAGTCAGAGGTCTTGATTATTACACAGGCGCAGTCTTTGAGTTTATAGCAGAGGGCATCGGTGCTCAGTCAACTGTCTGCGGCGGCGGAAGATACGACGGCCTTGTGGAATCTCTTGGCGGCCCGGCACTTCCGGGAATCGGCTTCGGAATGGGAATAACCCGCCTTATTCTGGCAATGAAGGCAGAGGGGGTTGACGCTGTCTGTGAGGCACAGCCCGACCTTTACGTAGCATCTCTTGGCACAAGGGCGGCTATAAAGGCGTGCGAGATAGTTGAAAGGCACAGGCGTGAGGGCAAGATTGCCGAATGTGATATCGTCGGCAGAAGTCTTAAAGCGCAAATGAAATACGCGAACAAGATAGGCGCGAAATTTACCTTGATTATAGGTGATGACGAGGTGGAATCGGGCAGAGCACAGCTTCGCGATATGAAAAACGGTGAGCAAACCGAGGTTGTACTTGACAGCTTCACCGTTTGATAAAACAGTGGTAAGCACGATTCTCGAAAGATAATCGTGCTTACCTTGTTAGAAAAGGAGAGAAAAATGAAAAACAGAAATGATTTTCTGCCGGTCAGCAAAAGCGACATTGAGGCGCGCGGCTGGTCGGAGCCGGATTTCGTATACGTCACGGGTGACGCTTACGTTGACCACCCCTCCTTTGGTGTTTCCATAATATCAAGAGTCCTTGAAAGCCTCGGATTCAGAGTCGCCATTCTTTCTCAACCGGATTATAAAAGCACGGGCGATTTCTGTCGCTTCGGTAAACCGCGCCTTGGCTTTCTCGTAACAAGCGGAAATATAGATTCCATGGTTGCGCACTATACCGTGTCAAAAAAACGCCGTAGCTACGACTATTATTCTCCCGGCGGAAAAATGAGCGCGCGCCCCGACAGAGCAGTTATCGTTTACTGCAACAGAATAAGAGAGGCATACGGTGACGTTCCGATTATAATCGGCGGACTTGAAGCCTCACTTCGCCGCTTCGCGCATTACGATTATTGGGAAAACAGAGTTAGGAGAAGTATACTCGTTGACTCTCGGGCTGATATTCTCAGCTACGGAATGGGCGAAAAGTCGATAGCGCGAATAGCGAAGCTGCTCGACAGAGGTGTGCCAATCAAAAAAATCCGCGATATACCCGGCACTGCCTATCTTGCAAAGCCGGATGAAAAGATACATTTTGATTTTATCGGCATTGGGGATTACGATACCTTGAAAGCCGACAAGGCGGCTTATGCCAAGGCGTTTTCCGTGCAGTATAAAAATGCTGATTCGGTCAGAGGAAAGGCGCTTGTCGAGAGCTACGGAGATAAAATTCTCGTTCAGAATCCGCCTATGCCCCCTCTTGAAAGAGAGGAGCTCGATGCGGTTTATTCCTTGCCATATGCAAGAGATTACCACCCCGATTACGAAAAAGAGGGCGGTGTACCCGCTATTGCCGAGGTTAAATTTTCTATAACTCATAACAGAGGATGCTTCGGCGCTTGCAACTTCTGCGCTATTGCCTTTCATCAGGGAAGAGAGGTGCGTTCGAGGAGCGAAGAAAGCATACTCTCTGAAGCAAAGAAAATTGCGGCTATGCCCGACTTCAAGGGTTACATAAACGACGTTGGAGGACCTACCGCCAATTTCCGCGCTCCTGCCTGCGATAAGCAGAAAACAATGGGCGTTTGTCCAAATAAAAAGTGTCTTGCCCCTACCCCGTGCAAGAATTTGAAGGTCGACCACAGTGAGTATATGCATATACTCGAAAAAATAGAGAATATAGACGGAATTAAAAAGGTATTTATCCGTTCGGGTATAAGATTCGACTATCTTATGCTTGATAAGGACGACTCGTTTTTCCGCCGTCTTGTTTCGCATCATACGTCGGGGCAGTTGAAGGTAGCTCCGGAGCACTGCTCGCCTAACGCCTTGTCAAAAATGGGAAAGCCGCGAGTTGAGGTTTATGAAAGCTTCCGAAAAAAATTCTTTGCTCTTTCCGCGGAATGCGGACTTGAACAGTATCTCGTTCCGTATCTGATGTCAAGCCACCCCGGCACGACGCTTGATGACGCGGTAAATATGGCGCTTTGGCTCAAACGCCATAAATATTCGCCCGAGCAGGTGCAGGATTTTTATCCTACCCCCGGCACGATTTCAACGGTAATGTATTACACCGGCATCGACCCGATGAGCGGAAAGAGTGTATACGTTGCTAGCGATTATAGGGAAAAACAGCTTCAAAGAGCGCTTTTGCAGTATTCAAAGCCGGAAAATGCAAATCTGGTAAGAGAGGCGCTTATAAAGGCAGGCAGAGCCGACTTGATAGGAAACTCGCCCGAGTGCCTTGTGCGCCCAACCTTTTCGGCATCAAAGGGGGCAAAAGCGGCATTACACGGTGAAAAAAAGAACAGAGGAAAAGCTCATATAAAATCAAGCGGAAAAGCTGTAGTGCCCCGTAAAAAGACAAGCTCCGGCAATACGGCAAAAAAAGCTGTATCTGCCGCGCGGAAAAGGGCAGATTTAAAAACTGCGCCGACAAAGGTGAAAAACAGCAAATCGCGCCGCTGAAAACGGTATAAAAACACGGGATATTTTTGTGAAAAATTAACAAAGTCGCAAAAAGATAGTAAATTGTACGAAAATTAGCTTCCGAAAATCGAGGCAGAAATCAAAGAATGTAAAAAACGGTATACAATGCGTTTTGTAAGCTTTTTTGCGCAAAAAACGGAAAATGATACTTTTTGGCGTTTTTCTTTTCTGCGCGAATTTTTGACATTAAAATGTTAATAACTTGATGAAAACTTGCTTTTGTCAGTAAAAATCGGGGGTTTGGGGAGAAAAGTTTTCAACATTATCAACAATTTCGTTGTGGAAAACCCATAAGTGATAAAAAATATTTCCGGCATAAAAATCGGTTTTTTGACAACCGAGCAAAAGGCAAAAGTTGCCGTTTCCCCGATTGGTCTATAAAAGCAGGAAAGAAAAAATTGAAAAAAGTTAGTAAAATTTACGACATTCTGTAAAAGCTCTAACAACTATGGAGAAAATAAAGTGATGCAAGAATTGAAAGAACGATACAATAAAGCCAAAAGAGAGCTGTTTTTTAAAGCTTTTTCCGCACGACTGAACAGGGAACAATGCCGCGCCGTTTTTACGGTTAAAGGGCCGCTTCTCGTCCTTGCCGGCGCAGGAAGCGGAAAGACGACGGTTCTCGTTAACCGAATAGCATTTGCCGTAAAGTACGGAAATGCCTTTTATTCAGAGGCTACCCCTGCAAATCTCGACGAAAAATGTGTTTGCGAGCTTGAAGAGGCGCTTAATCTTACAGCGGGGGAAATTGAGGAAATTCTCCCCCGTTTTGCGGCGGACGTCTGTCCGCCCTGGTCGGTTCTTGCTATTACCTTTACCAATAAAGCCGCCCGCGAAATAAAAGAACGTCTTTCTTCTATTTTTGAGGACAGCCAGACCTCCGATGCCATCTGGGCGGGAACCTTCCATTCGGTTTGTTTGCGAATACTCCGTAAATACGGAGATAGGGTTGGATACCGTCAGGGCTTCTCCATTTACGATACGGACGACTCGAAGAGAATGATTAGCAACTGTATGAAGGAGCTTTCCATTGACGAAAAGCGCCTTTCACCCAAAGCGGTTGCCGGTGAGATAAGCCGCGCAAAGGATTCTCTTGCCGAGGAGAGCGCCTTTATCGGCAGCCACGACCCGAGAGCCGGCGATATTCTCCGCATTTACCGCCTGTATAAACAGCGCATGATGGAGAATAATGCTGTTGATTTTGACGATATTATTATTAAAACAATAGAGCTTCTTGAAAATAACGAGGACGTAAGAGAGTATTATTCCTCAAAATTCAAAAACGTTTTCGTCGACGAGTATCAGGACACAAACCACGCGCAGTTCGTGCTCACGCGTCTTTTGTCTGATAAATACAGAAATATTATGGTAGTCGGTGACGATGACCAAAGTATATACAGATTCAGAGGCGCGACGATTGAGAATATTCTTGATTTCGATAAAACATATCCCGATGCAAAGGTTATAAAGCTTGAACAGAATTACCGTTCAACAGAAACGATACTTGAAGCGGCAAATTCTATCATAAGTCATAATACCGCGCGCCACGGAAAAGAGCTCTGGTGCAATAACGGCCGCGGCGAGCTTATAACCCTTAAAAACGTTGATGACCAGAACGACGAGGGAAGATATATAATAGATGAAATAAACCGTTCGGTTAAAAACAGCGGAAGGCGTTATTCTGATTTTGCAATACTTTACCGAGTAAATGAGCTTGCGCGCTCACTTGAAACCTCTTTTGCGAAAAGCGGCGTGCCCTACAAAATTCTCGGCTCTATGCGCTTCTACGACAGAAAAGAGATAAAGGATATGATAGCGTATCTTTCTCTTATAAATTCGGGGGAAGATAATCTCCGCCTTAAAAGAATAATCAACGAGCCGAAAAGAAAAATCGGCGCGGCAACGGTTGATGCGATAGAGGGGATTGCCACGTCGGAGGGAATACCGATGTTTGAGGTGGCAAGAAGATGCAAGGACTACCCCGTCTTGTCAAAAAACGTACAGAAGCTTGAAGAATTTGTAAAGCTTATTGAGGGCTTGCGTGAAAAATATAAAAAGCCCTCGGAAATACTCGATGCTGTGTTCACGGAAACCGGATACCGAGCAATGCTTGCGGCAGAGGGCTTTGAGGGCGAGGGTAAAATCGCAAACGTCAAGGAATTTACCACCGCCGCGGCAGAATATGAAAAAAGATGCGAGGAAAGCGGCCAGGAGGCAACGCTTCTTGGATTCCTCGAAGAAATTGCCCTTGTCAGCGACGTTGATAAATACGACGAGGATGCGGACGCGGTGGTTCTTATGACTATTCACGCGGCAAAGGGCCTTGAATTTCCGGTAGTATTCCTCTCCGGTGTTGAGGACGGAATCTTTCCCTCCCTTAGCAATATGGAGAGCGAGGAGGAAATGAGCGAGGAACGCCGTCTTGCGTACGTAGCCGTTACCCGTGCGAAAGAAAAGCTCTATATTACCCACGCGAAAAACAGGATGATGTACGGAAAAACGAATTTCAACCCGCTTTCCCGTTTCATTAAAAACGAAGTTCCCGAGTCACTCCTTGACGTAATAAAGCCAAGAGCCATGCCTCGCGCATCAGCAGGATACGGCATAGGGCGGGGCTTCGGATACGGTGGAAATTATAAAAGAAGCGAGGAAGCCGCGTCGTTCTTTAATGCTGTAAACCGTTCTTCCCCTGCGGTAAAACAGTCCGCGCAAAAAAGCGGGGCATCGGGATTTGGAATTGTGCGCATTGAGGCGGGGGCGAGAGTCGAGCACATGCTTTTCGGACAGGGAACGGTTATTTCCGCAAAGGATATGGGCGGAGATATACTTTACGAGGTTAAATTCGATTCGGGTGAAACCAAACGGCTTATGGCAACCTTCGCCAAGCTCAAAAAAATATAACGAGGTGATTTTGTGATTAAGGTATGTGTTTTCGATTTGGACGGAACGCTTCTTGATACTATTGAATCAATACGGTATTTCGTAAATCTGACAATTGAAAAATACGGAATAGAAAAAATCAGCACCGAGGAATGTAAAATTTTTGTCGGTGACGGAGCAAAACAGCTTATCAAGCGTACGCTCGCCTCACGCAAAATCAACGACGCTGCGCTAGAAGAAAAAATACTTTCCGAATATAACGAGTCATATCTTGCAAATCCCTACTATCTTACCGAGGCGTATGGGGGAATTTACGAGCTTATAGATGGGCTTCGCGCTCACGGAATAAAAATTGCAGTAGTATCGAATAAGCCCGATTTTGTAACACGCCCCATAGTAGAGCACTTTTTCGGTGACAAAATAGACCTGTGCTTCGGAAAACGTGACGGTGTACCGTTAAAACCGAGCCCGAAATCCACCCTTGAAGCAATCTGCACCCTTGGGGCGGAAGCTTGGGAATCCGTTTTTGTCGGTGATACGGGCGTTGATATGCAAACGGGCAGAGCCGCCCACTCGGCGTTTGTTATAGGTGTGCGCTGGGGCTTTCGGAGTGAGGATGAGCTTCGAGAGAGCGGGGCAGACGTTGTCGTCTCTCTGCCGTCTGAAATACTTGCGGAGGTTATGAAGCTTGATTCGTAAAATTCTTTCCGTAATGCTTATCGCCGCCCTTTTCATACTGTGCGCTTCTTGCGGAAAAGAAAAATTCGGCCACGCGGAAATGAGAATTCCCCTTAATTCGGATTTTGAATCTGTTGAAATCGAAGGGTACGACTCCGCGTATTCAGACGGAAAAAAGGTCGTTGCCACGATGCGTATTTCCTTTGAAGCCGGATTTAACCAAGGAATTCCCGAAACCTTCACGCCGCAGGAGTTTGCCGCATTTTATCTTAAAGAGGTCGGGCGCGAGGCGGAGATTCAGAAAGACGGCTACCTTGCCTTTTGCGAATACAAGGTCAAGGACGGTGAGCTTGATTATTACTATATGCTATCGTTTTACCGCACGAAGTTTGCCTATTTCGTGGTGCTTTTTACAACACCGAGCTTTGCAGACGAAAGCCCGCGTGAGGAATTTCTCAAAATCGCGAAATCCATATATTTTGAATACGATTAATCCGAGGCAAATAATACGGTAAATATTCTAAGCTTCGTATAAAGCACACAAAAAATCGCACAAGACAGATTTCTTATTAAAGTTCTTTATTTTTTAATAATTTTGTGTTAAAATAAAATTTGTGATTGATAAACAACCGAAAACGCAAGCCGTTTTTTAGATTTGCGTTTTCATTGAAAGGATAAAAAATGAAAAAAATTATCGGACTTATCTTGCTGATTTCAGTAGTTCTGACTTCCGCTGTTGCTCTTTCGGCCTGCGGAGAGGAATATCCCGATGGCGGCAAAAAGAATAAAGACGGAACGGTTACTTATAATGCTTACGGAATAGAATTTCGTTTGCCGGATTATTTCAGAAAGATGGCGTTTCAGGGCTATGAAATGTGGTATTATACCCCCGGAGCTTCTGTGTATTTTCAGGTTATCAGCAAAAGCGAAATTGAAGATCCCGAAAATGAATTTGAGTTTGATTTTGACATCACCGTAGAGGAATACGTGCAGCTTCTCATTGAAATGAACGATTACGAATGTGAATACACGTACGATGCGGATAGCGACACGGCAAGCTTTTACCTCTTTTATTCCATGGATGACATTACTTACGAATACGAATATTATACAATTCTTAAAAACGAATCCGCTCTTTACATAGTTCTTATGGTGTGCGCAGAGGAAGATTACGAAAATTACGAGCCGTTATTTAGACTTTGGGCATCATATCTTGACTGCTGAGCCGGGCTGGGGCTTCGACATTTGGGCATAATCGAATAAAAAATTAGAGGTATTATGGTAACATAATGCCTCTTTGTTACTTTATCAAAATTTATTGTGAATAAGGTTGAAAAACTACGTTTTTCTCGAATCAATTATAATTTTTATTCTAATTTCGTTTTCGCACTCTATCGTACAGAGTACGCCTACGCTCGCGAAGAACGAAGTTTTCTGCTCTAAATCTCTTTGCCCCCCACTTCTTCGTAAAATAAAAAAGAGGTGTTTGGGGTGCCTACCGTAAAGCAGTTTTGTATCAAAAGTCAAAAAGGGACGAGAAAAATCTCGTCCCTTTTGCACACTTCCTTGAATGCAAGGTGTAGTGTGTTATACCATACATTACTGTCGGCGGTAAAGAAGTGATGTTTTTGCTTACGCAAAAGTGATGTTATTCGCCAATTTGCTTTGCAAATTGCGCTCATAATGATGTTGCTCCCGATAGTCGCAATGATGTGATGTTTGCCCACTATGCCGCAAGGCGTAACATCATTTACGAAGTAAACATCATTGCCGAAGGCAACATCGCTTGCCCGTAGGGCAAACATCGTTCGGCTGACCTGCTTTATCGCAGGTCGCCGTTCGCACACCTCTTTTTTATTAAATATAAACGTCAACCTCAACGTTGAATTTGCCTTTTCTCGTCGTGCTTGAATAAGAACGGTATATCAATCGGCCGTGTCCGCGCACGCTGATAATGTCGCCGGGCTTCGGCGAATAGGACGTGCTCGTACAAAGCCTTCCCGAAACGAAAACAAGCTCACGCTTAATAAGGTTTTGCGCAGATTCACGAGAAAGCGAAAAGAGCTTTGCTATAAGAGCGTCAATTCTTTCGCTTTGAAGCTGGACTGTGCGCCTTTCCGTTTTGAAAAGCTCACCCTCGGGAAGCTCTGTAACAACGGAGAGGGAAACGTCTGTATGTTTGACTCTTGAAAGTGATGAGATGATAAAATCCGCAATATCCTCTTTTGCAAAAATATAAGCCGTGTTATCTATAATTGGAATATCTCCAAGCGATGAGCGCTCGATTCCAAGGTTTAAAATTGCGCCGAGAAAATCCCTGTGGGTAAGCTTGTCGGCAAATTTTTGCGATACGGGCTCTGCCTTTATGCAAACTATTGGGAATGGGGCTTCGTATCCGATTTCATTTTCGTCACCGAAGCGTATCATTACTCTTTCCGTGCCAACAGCACCGCCGAATGCGGTGTAGGAAGTGGATTTCAAATTGGATTTTACCGCCTCAAAAACGGAAAATTCCGCAAGACCTAAAAAGCTTGTGAAGGTATAAATACCGGCATTGTAGGCTCTGTTAGCGAGCTCAACAAAACGCTTTTTTAAAAGCTCGGAGTTATCCATTAGGGCATTATATCAACGGGGTAAACGATTTTGAGCTGATTGATTTTGCTCTCGTATGCTTTTCTCTGCTTGTCAGCGAGAAGCTGTCCTTTGATTTGAGCGGAAATCTCTTCAAAGGGAGTAATCTTGGGCTCGTTTTTCGAATCAAGGCGAATTACGTGATAGCCGAACTGTGTTTTAACGGGCTCGCGTGAAAGCTCGCCGGGCTGCATTGAAAATACTGCCGCGTCAAATTCGGGCACCATCATTCCGCGCTCAAATTCGCCAAGCGCGCCGCCAAGCTCTTTTGAGGGGCAGGTGGAGTTTTCGCGCGCTGCATCCTCAAAGGAAATCTCACCGCACTCAATTTTCTTGATAAGCTCCTTCGCAAGTGCCTCGTCTGCAACGAGAATATGGCTTGCGCTCACAGTCTCACCGCCAAGGAATGAATTTTTGTTTTCCTCGTAGTATGCCTTTGCCTCATCGTCGGAAACGGTAACGGCAGAAAGCGTCTTTTCCGCAGCGTAATTTATAAGAAGCTGGTCTTTGAGCTTCGCGAGCTGCTCGCGGAAGCCCGCCTCGCCTTCAAGAAGATTGCGCCTTGCGTCAAGAAGCAAAAGCTTGTTGCCGATAAGCTGATTAAGGATTGCCCCTCTGCCCTCGGGGGTGTTGTACGCCTGTCCTCTCTGACCGAGTCCGTGAAGAAACTCGTCAACGTCACTGTCGGTGATGGGAAATCCACCAACGTTTGCAAGAATTTTGTTTGCCATTTTTTATATCTCCTGTTATTTTAATAATCTTAAACCCTTTGGGTAATGATTTTTTACTTTTCCTCCCGAAAGCTTACCGCCGCCAAGGGGAGTTTTGCCGTAGCATACGGCACAGTAGCCGGAGCCGGAAGTGTCCCACTCTATTTCCTCGCCTGAAAGGTATCTTGTAAGTCTGGCATCGTCTTTTGAAAGCTCAAGCCGCAATTTGAAAAGCCCTCCGTAGCACGAGAAAAATTGATGTGACGGGTGAAAAATATTATGTCTGATTTCTCCGAGAAGCACGCCTGCGGAAAAAACTGATTTCGGCAAAACAGGGCACCCGTGTGAAATTAAAACGAGGTTTTCCCCGTGCTTTACTATCCTGCCCTTTGGCCTTTCTGAAAGAGAGTCACGAAAAAATTTTTCTATGAGCGCAAGCTCGGCATTTGTCGGCTTTGTTTCCGAGGATTTGTAAAGTATAGTTGGCGTATCCTTGCCACCGTTTCGCTTCATAAGCGCAACGAATTGCCCCTCGCCCTCCGATACGTGAGGGTAAAAGCGCCTTGCAAGCTTAAGCCTTTCATCTGCGCCCTCAAAAACGATGCCCTCACGTGTTGCCACACTCAGCGAGTCCTTGACGGGCACGATTTCATAATCGGGGTGGCATAGAAGAAAATCGTTTACGTTCATTTCGTTTTCGGTAAGCGAATAAGTGCAGGTCGAATATAAGAGGTAACCTCCTCGCTTTACAAGCGGTGCGGCATTTTCAAGAATTTCCCTTTGGCGTAAGGCGGAGGCTTTAACGTTTTCCTCATTCCACTCGTTTATTGCATTCTCGTTTTTCCTGAACATTCCCTCGCCGGAGCAGGGAGCGTCAAGTATAACCAAATCAAAAGCCGAGTCGAAATATTTTTTAAATTCAGATGTATCAAGCGAAGTCACCATAGCGTTCGTAATTCCGAGGCGCTCAAAGTTTCCAACGCAAATTTTCGCTCTTTTCGGGACGTATTCGTTTGAGAGAAGAAATCCGTCAGGGCCGATTTTTGCAGCAGCCTGCGAGGATTTTCCACCGGGTGCAGAGCAGAGGTCAAGAACCCACCAGCCCTCTTTGATTTCAAGCGAGGAAAGGGCAGACATTGCGCCGGGGTCCTGTATATAGATTTCGCCAGAATGATGCTCCGGACTGTTTCCGAGCCCCTCGCCCTCTTCTGCTATAAAACCCTCTTTGCAGTATGAAATAGGCTTTAATTTAATATCGCTTTTTAAGGAGAATTCTTCCTCTGAAATTTTCACCGTATTAACTCTTACGCCTCTTACGGCAGGTAAGGAAAGAGCCTTTTCAAACAGAGGGTATTCGTCGCCGAGAAGTTCTCTCATCCGATTTGTGAATTTTTCATCTAACAAGGGAGCTCCTCCTTTACCGATTTCAACGTAGGCAAGAGTAAATAATCCGAACCCGCTCTAAAGCCTGAATTTTCAGAGCTTTCGGCACTTATCGCTCTTGCGTAACAATTATACATTAAATTTGGGGTAAAGTCAATCGTTCTTTCAATATTCGGAAAAACTATTGTATAAACCTTGAGTTTATGGTAAAATGATATAAAAGTAATCTTTGGAAGGGAATTCGCCGTGGAAAAACGTTATATTTCCAAAAACGGAATTGAAGTGTTCGGATATAAAAATCCGAGCGTTCACAGCTTTTTTATATCGCTTTTTCTCAGGAGCGGATGCATGTACGAGGAAAAGGCGGAAAACGGAATAACCCATTTTCTTGAGCATGCCCTCGTCAGAAACGTAAACCGTAAAATGAATTCCGCCCTCTATCCCCTTCTTGATAGGGAGGGCCTCGAATTTAACGCTTCTACTTACGCCGAAATGGTGCAGTTTTACGTAAGCGGGGCATCCCCAAAATTCTCGCTCGGGACGAGGATAATCGCCTCGCTTCTTTCCCCCTTATCCCTTGAGCGCAACGACGTTGACCTTGAAAGAAAAAGAATAAAGGCTGAAATCAGAGAAAGTGACGAGAAAAATTCTCTCGCATCATTTTCAAACGAAAAGGTCCACTCGGGAACAACGCTTTCGGGGAGCATAATCGGAACGGCGTCAACGGTAAATAAAATCAGCCAGAAGAAGCTTGAGGAATACAGAAAATCCGTATTTACGGATAAAAATGTTTTCTTCTACGTAACTGGAAATTATACGGAAAACGATATATCAGAGCTTCTTACAGAAATCGAAAAATATGAAATCGGAAAAGGAAACGAGCACGAAAATTTCGCTCCCGTTCCGAGTAATTTCAAGAAAAGAGAAAAAGAGGTTTATCTTAAAAACGAAGATTATACCGTGCTTCGCTTCTCGTTTGACTTGGATATGGCATCAGTTTCGGTTGCCGAAACCGATATTCTTTACGATATTCTCTTCACGGGTTATTCTTCACGCTTCTTTATGGAAATGAGCGAGAAAAGAGGTATGTTCTACGACGTAACGGGAGCGCTCGAAAGATACAGAAATATAGGTCAGCTTTTCTTTTCGTTTGAAATACGTGAGGCAGTGCTTTACGATGCTCTTGAAATAAGCGTTGAGCTTCTTAACCGAATGAAAAATGAAATTTTGCCGGAAGAAGAAATCATTACTGCGCCCTACGTTGATAACGCTTATATGCTCTTTGACGACCCAAGGGAATTTAACTTTACCTTTGCCTACGATAATCACGTTATGCGCCTGCCTTATAAAACCTTAAATGATAGAGTTATGGCGTATAAGTCGGTTAGCGGTGAGCGAATCAAAGAGATCGCAAACGAGGTATTTTGCCGTGATAATCTTGTTTTCTCAATGAAGGGAAAACGCAAAAAGGTAGATACCGCAAGAATAAACGAAATACTTGACAAGCTCGGTTAATCTTACAGGGGGTTAATTGGATAAAATATTAA
>JAZORS010000199.1:0-7816 GCA_045656725.1 Eubacteriales bacterium
CTCTGTATTTTTCGAGGGAAAGAACATCTGAATAGGGGTTAACGCCTGCTTCGTCAATCTTGTCGAGAGAAACGAGCTCGTTTCCTACCTCGTCAGAGGGATATGAGAGCATAAGAATAATTTTCTTAACTCCCTTTGCAATTCCTTTCAGACAAATAGCAAAGCGGTTGCGGCTGAGAATAGGGAATATAACACCAACTTCGTCGCCCGGAATCTTCGCTTTTACGTCTTTCGCAATATCGTCAACTGTTGCGTAGTTACCCTGCGCACGCGCTACGATAGCCTCGGTCATTGCCACTATATCACGGTCACGAATAGTAAATCCGTCATCCTTTGCGGCTTCAAGAATTGAATTTGTAACAATATCGACAATATTGTCGCCCTCTCTGATTATCGGGGCTCTGATACCACGGGATACTGTACCGACCATGCGGCTCATAAATCAACACTCCTTTGTACTGTTAACAGTATAAAATTATCACCATATAAGTATAACAGAAAAGTATAGAAAAGTAAAGTAATTTTTTTCAAAAAAACAAAAAATATTCAAAAAAATTAACAGAGGTGCTGTGTCCTTTTCACAATACCTCTGTTTTTTATGTATTTATAAATACGAATTCGGTTTCATCAGCGTTAATTTATGCAACAATATGGGCCTTTTCTTCTGTTTTTTCAGAGGAAAGATCCATTTTGCCAAGCTCATTGCAACGCTCACAGAGCATTGAGGCAATTTCATCACGGGAAAGATTCATATCAAAAAGCTCGGAAAGCTTCATTGGCTCGCCAACTACGTATTTGCGCTCGTTTTTCCTGTAATATGCAACAGAGATATCGAGGTCCATATTTTTCTTATGGCATATGCTTGCAAGCATAAGAAAGCCCTGATGGAAGCCCTCTAACTCATCAAGATATCCTTTGTCGGAAATCTCGGGAAATATTATAATGTTTTTGCCGGAATTAAGAGTTTCAATGCTTTCGGAAATAGTAGTGCGGAATCTCATATCTCTGTAAGTGGAGATAAGATTGAGTCCCTTGTAAAACAAATTAGTAAGAGGAGAAGCGATAAGACAGAAAAGGCGCGCAAGGTGAATATTCCAATGCTTTTTTTCGTGATAATAAACTCTTGTCTGATATTTGTAGAGGGCTATAAGTCCCGAGTTCATCTCGTTAGCGCCCCAAAAGCGAAAAGCAATATCGCCGTAAAGCTCCCAGGCAAGCGGTGCGCTTGTGCCAACGTGATTGCTTAAAATAATCGTATTTTTTTCGGGCACTTTTCCAAGATACACAAAATCCGTCTTTTTCTTGAAAAGGCGCATTATTTTTTTCAGACCTTCAAACCACTTTTTTCTTGCATTCTTTTTGGTTGCCACCGTAACTGTACCTCCCAAGCTTTGCTGAATGAATATAAAGTCAGCGGAATAAAACGTAAAATTCCAATTTTACAAGCTTATTATAACAAATGAAAATAAACTAAAACTAAACTTTGCCCACTTTTGTAAAAAAACTAAAAAACAAAAAAGCTGTGCTATAAGTTACTGTCCGTTACGGATTTCACTAATAGCACAGCGTCTATCAAAAAACTATAAAATTATCTGTTGTTGATAAGCTTTGTAAGCTCAACGGGATCAACGATCTTGCCGTTTTGATATACACGCATATTTCCTGACGAAATTTCGTCTATAAGAATAACCTCGTTATTGTTATATCCGAACTCGAACTTGATATCCCAAAGGTCAAGGCCGATGGATTTAAGGTCGTCAGCAACGATTTTCGTTATTTTAAGAGTCTGTTCCTTCATGCTCTCAAACATTTCAAGCGACATGATACCAAGCGCTTCAAGGCCTTCCGCCGTAACGAGCGGATCGCCCTTTTCGTCGTTTTTGAAGGTGCACTCAACGTATCCCTGGGGAATAGGAGTTCCGTTTTCTATGTACTCACCGTATCTGCGGATAAAACTACCGGTAGCAACGAGTCTGCAAATAACTTCAAGACCGTGACCGAAAACCTTGCCGGGGAGAACTTCCATCGTAGCATTGTCGATATCAGAATTTACGTAATGAGTCTTGATTCCTGCCTTTTTAAGAAGCTCAAAATAGTGAACAGAGGTTTTAAGATTGGCTTTGCCAATTCCTTCAATGGTAAGGCCGACACTGTTTTCGCCCGGATCAAAAACTCCGTCTTTTCCGGTGCAGTCGTCCTTGAATTTGAGCATTACGTTGCCGTTTTCAAGCTCGTAAACGTCTTTTGTTTTTCCTGTGTAAATCTTTTTCATTTTAGTCCTCGTTTTTGTCGCTGACGCGAAATTTAATTTGACAAAAGTATTTTATCACAAAAAAAGTGATTTGTCGAGATTTTTTTATAAAAAAATTGAAAAAATTATATTGAAATATAATAGCCGTCGTATGCAACCGTCATTCCGTCATTTTTGGCAAGGGTGGAAAGCGCCTCATGAACTCCTGCTTTTCTTGAAGAGGGAATATGAGAGAGAATAAATCTGGTGTTTGCATTGGTGAGCTTTGCGCCGACCAGCATCTCTTTTATTTTCAAGTTCATTTGGTAGTCGGAGTGATATAAATGCGCCACGGGGGGCGATGGAAGCTCGGCTGCGGTATCCATAATTACGGCATCAAGCTTTGTGTTTTTAATTATTTGCCAGGCATCAAGGTGTATAAGCGCACCGTCAAGTGCGTAAAGAAGCGTTTTATCCTTGGAAATTATATAATTGAGGCACCTTTCAGCCGTATTTTCCGTTCTGTGATTTGAAGGTAGGGGAATTATTTTATAGCCGTCTATCTCAATAGACACAAACGGGCGCACGGCGACAGGCTCTATTTTGTCGCTTGGCGGAAGAAGCTTTAAAACCTCCTTGTCCGCAAAAACATAAAGCCGGCGCTTTTTTGAAAGCTCGCTTATTACCGCGGGGTCGAAATGTCCCGGGTGGGAATGTGAAATAAGAAGCGCGCCAACCCTGTCGTAAAGGTCGGAAAAGCCGAGGTCGTCTTCAAGCTCAAATATATCTTTTGGCGCGTCAATGAGGATTGTTCCGTCGATAAGAACACCGCCGCGCCGTCTGAAATCCTTTGACGAGAAGCGTTTGATTTTACATTCGCCGTGTCCTGTTCCCAACATTCTTATATTCATAATCAGCCGTCCCGATTTGTCAGTATAAAAAATATAAAGGTCAAAACCTTTCTTACGTATTGTAACATATTTTTGTTAAAATGTAAATACAAAAGCCTGTAAGTTGTTGACTTTTTTACGCGTGTGTGTTAAAATATTATAAAATAAAAAGGGAATTCTGATAATGGAAAAGACCGCTATTGTAATAAACGGAAAAGGCGGAGTCGGCAAGGATACACTGTGTGAGCTTGCGGCAAAGCATTTCAAGGTAAAAAACATATCTTCGATAACGCCAATCAAAGAAATTGCCGCCCTTTGCGGCTGGCGAGGGGAAAAGGACGATAAGGCGAGAAAATTTCTTTCCGACCTCAAACGGCTGACGGTGGATTATAACGATTATCCAACCGAATGGGCGATGAATGAATACGGTGAATTTCTTTCTTCCGCGGACGAAATTATGTTCATACATATAAGAGAACCGGAGGAGATAGAAAAATTCGTCAAGGCAACCTCGGGCAAAGCAAAAACAATGCTCGTAAGAGGCGGTAACCGTCTTAAAAAGGAATCTTACGGCAACGTCTCCGATGACTGTGTTGAAGATTATAATTACGATTACTATTTCGTAAACGATAAGGATATTTCCGAAGCGGAAACAGATTTTGTCAAGCTTATTTCAGAAATAGCAAAAAATTGAAAAACCGCAGATTTTCGACCTTAATATAAGTTACTTTATAAGCAGAAAAGGAACAGACATTTAATTGCCTGTTCCTCTTTTGTTTTTTACATAAATTCGCCTTGGCGGATTTATTTCATTGCGTGTTCTCCGCTTGGTATAATACGCTAAATATTATGCCCAAAGGAAGCGGCCCTAATTAGAGTAGGATGCAGATAAGCCCGTTAGCTCCCTCGTTGACAACTCTTTCAAGCGTCTGTCCGAGCTTCTCCCGCGAATCACTTGGAATGTTGAGAAGCTTTGCGTTCATTCCGTCACGAACAAGGTCGTATATGGATTTTCCGAACATATTGGATTCCCAAAGCCGTTCCTTGTTTTCTTCAAATTCCGATGTAAGATATTTGACAACCTCCTCGGTCTGTTCCTCTGTTCCAACCACGGGGCAAAGGTCCGTTTTCAGTTCGGTTTTTATCATATGAATTGAGTCCGCGCGGGCTGAAAGCTTAACGCCCCAACCGCCGCCTTGCTTTGAAAGCCGCGGCTCGTCAAGCTCCATATCCTCGGGCTCTGGCATCACTATGCCGTAACCGAAGCGGTGAACGTCAGAGAGCGCCCCCTCAATTTTTTTGTATTCGCGTTCAATAGCGGAAAGCCGCGAAAGATGAACGAAAAGTCCTTTTTCGTCGGAAAGCTCTGTGCCACATGCCTCGCTGATGCAGTTGTAAAATTCATTCTCGGAAAGAGGAATCTCGAACGAAGCCGTGCCGTCAGCCATAGATATTTTATCACGGCAAATTTCCGAAAACTCGGGAAGTGCCTTTTCGATATCACCTATTTTTTTGATTTTAGCGCTGAAATCGTTTATCACAGAAAGTGCTTTTTGGTGAATTCTATGCTCCGGGCTTAAAGCCTCGCACCAAGTGGGAAGTGTGAATTCAAGGCGTCTTACGGGGAATTCGGAAAGAATAAGTCCGAGAATTTCCCGAATATCGTCGGCATTAAGCTCTGTGCAGTTTACAAGCGCTACGGGTGCGCCGTATTTTTCTTCAAGCTCCGAGGCAAGCGCTCTTGCGCTCTCGCTTTCGGGATTTTTTGAGTTAAGAACTATCGCAAATGGCTTTTTTGCCGCAAAAAGCTCACCTGCGGCGCGCTCCTCCGCGGGAATGTAGCTTTCTCTCGGTATATCGTTTATGCTTCCGTCGCTGGTAACCAAAATAGCAATCGTGGAGTGCTCATTAATAACCTTGTTAGTTCCAAGCTCGGCCGCTATGGAGAAGGGCATTTCATTTTCGCTCCAAGGCGTTTTTATCATTCTTTCCTCGCCGCCCTCGTCACCGCCAAGCGCCCCGTCAACAAGATATCCTACGCAGTCAATCATTTTGACGTTTAATTCCGTAGTACCGTCAATCCGTATTTTTACGGAATCATCGGGGACGAATTTCGGCTCGGTGGTGGTAATAGTTCTGCCTCCCGCGCTCATTGGTGATTCGTCGATTGCCCTTGCTTTGTCGTATTCATTTTCGATATTCGGCAATACAACGCATTCAAGAAATTTATGTATAAACGTGGATTTGCCGCTTCTGACAGGGCCCACAACGCCGATATATATATCCCCGCCGGTTCTTTTCGCTATATCGTGGTATATAGAATTATTGTCCATTTTCCGCCTCCGAAATAATTGTTTCAATTCATTCTATGAGGCATAGCGATGTTTTATAACTAAAAAAACGCGATACCCGTTAAGTGAGTATCACGTTTTTTATGCCTGCGTATGAATTTTTTTCGGCAAAATAATGCTTTTCGGAGAAGAAATTTTTATAGGATTGCCTGCCTTGTCCTCAACAATAAGCGAGCAGTCCTCCTCGTCAACGGTAAGAACCTTATACTTCGTTTTCTTTTCGCCTATATTAAAGGAAATGCTCTTTCCGCGAAGAACGAATTTCTGGCGGTATGTATCCATAAAGCTTGAGTTGTTTCTCATATTGGAATAAAGAGGGAAGAATTTTGACAAAATATTCTTTCCGATTATCATCGGAACGGAATTATTGTCCTTTTCAAAAACCTTCTTAATAAGGTCCGTCAGGCGCGGCGGAAAGCTTTTCTCGTTGAGAGCAAGAGAAAAATTTACGATAACAAATTCGTAAGCCGCGTAAGCGTCGAGCTTTCCCTCAATGCTTACGTTTCCTATAAGCGCGCCGTCGCAGTAGACAGAGCTTATCCAACCGATACCGAGCTCTTTTGACGTATGCTCTTCAAGTGCCTTGACAGCGGCAACCGTTGCAAGAGAGCTTAAAAACGTTGCTTGTGATGGGAAGAGGGAGGGCCTTAAAATGCAGGACATATAAACGCCCGGCACACCTTCGCCCTTTCCGTCTGCCGGAAGCTTTCTTTCCGAAAAAACAACGTATCTGTCGGGATACCCTGTTTTTGCATATAGTTTTGCAAGATTTGCAGTCGAGGGGAGCGCAGCGTGATATTCAAGCTTTACTATACTCCCATCAGGTTCTCTGATGTTTAATATACTCATTCCGCGCTCCTTTCCCGTTTTCTAAAATCAACAAATTAATACGCTTTGCCCCAGTAAACGAGCTTTTTGGCTTCCTTGCCGCAGCAAACGCATTTATCTCCTATCGGCTTTACGCCAAAGGGAATGCATCTTGAAGAAACGTCAGCTTCTTCTTTGAGTTTAAGCTCACATTCAAGCTCGCCGCACCACATTGCCTTGATGTAACCGCTTTTCGTGTTAGCTATTTCGGTAAGCTCCGAAAGATCATACGCTTCGTAGGTGCGTTCTTCTCTGTGGTTGAGAGCTTTTTCAAATATCGCTTTGCGTAGCGCTTCAAGACCTGATTTTACAGAATCAACAATGTCGCTTATCGCAACGAAGGATTTTTCTCTGTTATCGCGGCGGACTACAACGCATTTGCTTTCAGCAAGGTCTCTCGGGCCTATTTCGATACGGAGGGGAACACCCTTCATCTCGTATTCGGCAAATTTCCATCCGGGCGACTGGTCGGAGTCGTCAAGCTTAACCCTGATGCCTGCCGATTTAAGTGTATTCATAATTTCCGTTGCCGCGGAAAGAACGCCCTCCTTCTGCTGCTGAATGGGAACTATAACTACCTGAATGGGAGCAACAGCGGGGGGAAGAACGAGTCCCGAGTCATCACCGTGTGTCATTATAATTCCACCGATAATTCTTGTGGAAACTCCCCAGGATGTCTGGTGGCAGGGCTTAAGAGTGTTGTCGCTGTCAAGGAACTGAATTCCGAATGCTTTTGCAAAATCAGAGCCGAAATTGTGCGACGTTCCGCCTTGAAGCGCCTTTCCGTCGTGCATAAGCGCCTCAACCGTGTAGGTTGCCTTTGCGCCGGCAAACTTTTCCTTTTCGGTTTTCTGTCCTTTGATAACGGGAATTCCGAGGTCGTTTTCAAAGAAATCAGCGTAAACGTTAAGCATATCAACGGTGCGCTTTTCAGCTTCCTTTGCCGTTCTGTGCATAGTGTGGCCTTCTTGCCACAAAAATTCTCTTGAACGAAGGAAGGGGCGCGTCGTTTTTTCCCAACGGACAACCGAGCACCACTGGTTGTAAACCTTGGGAAGATCGCGGTAGGATTTAATTATGTTCGCATAATGCTCACAGAAAAGGGTTTCTGAGGTCGGGCGCACGCAAAGACGCTCTGAAAGCTTTTCGCTTCCGCCGTGCGTAACCCAAGCAACTTCGGGGGCAAAGCCCTCAACGTGATCCTTTTCCTTTGTTAAGAGCGATTCGGGGATAAACATAGGCATATATACGTTCTCAACGCCGGTCTCCTTGAATCTTGTGTCAAGAATCTTCTGGATGTTTTCCCAGATGGCGTATCCGTAAGGACGTATTATCATGCAGCCCTTAACGCTGGAGTAGTCGATAAGGTCAGCCTTCTTAACTATATCGGTGTACCACTTTGCGAAATCCTCGTCCATTGAAGTGATCTGCTCAACGAACTTCTTATTGTTGTTAGCCATATACTGTTTAATATCCTT
>JAZORS010000200.1:0-6710 GCA_045656725.1 Eubacteriales bacterium
CCATGGACTTAGCGGTAGAGGTGTAGAAACCGGTGCACTCAAGAACAACGTCAACACCAAGCTCGCCCCAAGGGCAGTTAGCAGCGTGCTTCTCTGCATAGATTCTGATAGTTTTTCCGTTAACGGTGATGCTGTCCTCAGAAGCGGAAACGGTATCTGCAAGAGCATACTTGCCCTGTGCGGTATCGTACTTCAAGAGGTGAGCGAGCATTGCAGGGCTGGTAAGGTCGTTGATAGCAACGATTTCATAACCCTCTGCTCCGAACATCTGTCTGAAAGCAAGACGTCCGATACGGCCAAAGCCGTTAATAGCAACTTTAACTGACATTTTGAAATTCCTCCAAATATAATATATTTTATTTTGAAAAACGAAATCTTACGTGAAGACCTACTCCACTAAGATATAATTTTAGCATATTTTTACCCAATATGCAAGGGGATTGTGCAATTTTTATCAAATTTGTATCACATTCACAAAAAGACCTGTATTTTATTAAATCTTATTAGCAAAATCAGTTTTATATTTACCAAAAACCTTTTATTTTTGCAGTTGCGTTAAGGATAACGCTTGACAAAAACACTTCGATTTAGTATAATACACTTGACCGAATGGGGCAATCGCGCGGTATGTTGCCGAAAGGTATTACCGTGAGGAAAGTCCGGGCATCACAGGGCAGGATAACGGATAACGTCCGCCGAGGGTAACCTCCGGGAAAGTGCAACAGAAATATACCGCCGCTTATGCGGTAAGGATGGAAAGGCGAGGTAAGAGCTCACCCGAATTTATGGTAACATAGATTCGCTGTAAACCCTATCCGATGCAACACCTTGAATTCCGCTTTTGCGGTGGGCTGCCCGCCCTTTATATTCATGGTGGCAGAGCTTATGCTTGAACCTGTCGGTGACGGCAGGTGAAGATAGATGATTGCTGCGCCGCAAGGCGTACAGAACCCGGCTTACAAGTTCGATCAACCAAAAAGGGGCTGCCGTATTTAGGCATAACCGAATAAAAAACGGCAGAAGTATTGCTTTTTTAAAAACAGTGCCTCTGTCGTTTCTTTATATAAATTTAAAAGACTAGGGTTGAAAACCTACGGTTTCCTTCGATTTATTAAAGTTTTTTATTCTATTTCCGTTTCCTCCCAAGGGCGTATGCATATACGCCTCTCGGTCGGAGAACGAAAATTTCTGCTCCAAATCCGTTTGCCCCGAGATTATTTACATAAACGGCGCAAAAAGCTGCATAAGTCCGTTAAAGATCCGGCGGAATATGCTATTGCGCCTTCGGGTTTTCAAAGTTATTTCTTCACATTCCGATACGGTATCCAGAAAATCCGCGAGGGCCGAGGATATTACTCCCTCATCTGTCGTATAAACGGCGCACTCAAACTGCTGATAAAAGCTCCTGAGGTCCATATTAACAGAGCCGACGACAGCCGCCCTCTCGCTCATAATAAGCTTTGAATGAACGAAGGAATCCTTCATACAATATACCTTAACTCCGTATTCCAAGAGCTTTTCGGCATTGTTTCGGGATACGCTATACACGAATTTTTTATCGGGGACGGACGGAAGAATTAACCTGACGTCAACACCCGAGAGCGCTTTATTTATAATAAGCTCGCTTACTGTATCACCCGGTATGAAATAGGGCGTCATTACATAGAGCTGTTCCTTTGCCTCGGAAATTATATTCATATACGCGCCCATTGAAATCGAGATATCGTAATCGAGTCCGTCCGCAAACGGCACGACAAGAGATTTTGACTCCTTGTTTTCCGCGTGCCCGAAATATTTATCAAAGTTACCGTCACAGTCTCGAAGATAGCGCCACTGGCGCAAGAACATAAGAGTAAATGCATCTGTGGCAGGGCCTTCTATTTTTATACCCGAATCCTTCCAATAGCCGTACATTCGTTTTTCGTTTATATATTCATCTGAAAAATTCACACCGCCCGTGTAAGCTACCTTGCCGTCGATTACTATTATTTTCCTGTGGTCGCGGTAATTCATAGCGACGGAAAAGATGGGTATAAGCCGATTAAACGGAGCGAGCTTTATTCCGATTTTCAAAAGGCGCTTCAAAAGGGGGCGCGAGAGCGATTTGTGGCTTCCGGCATCATCGTATATGATTCTGATATCAACACCGCGCACAAGAAGCTGTGCCGCTATATCAAGAAAGCGTTTCATTAAAACTCCGTCGGAAACTATGAAAAACTCCATAAAAACGAATTTTTCCGCTTTCTTTAACTCGTCAAGGACATCGTCAAAGAACTGCGCGCCCGACGGAAAATATTTTGTGTCAGTTCCAAGATAGCTATGAAATCCGCCTGCGCGGTAAAGATACTCTGCGCAGTTATCCGACGCGATGTTTTCGTTATTCTCCGGAATATATTTCTCGCTCTCACGGAAAATACGCGAAAGCCGCCTTTTCGGGCGCGAAAAAAATATGTGCTCATCGGAGAGAAAATATACCGTATAGCTGAAAACGAAGCCGAGCAAAAGAAATATTATCCAGACCGCCTTTGAAAGACTGTTTTTGTTGGTTGAGAGGACGTAAATACAGGTGAGAACACTCATAACCAAGGAAAATATCACGTAGCTCTTAAAGGCGAGAGCGAGCTCTACATATAGGTAAACCAAAAGGGCGAGCTGCACCGCTATAACAAGCGCGATAATCAGAACGCGCAAGGGATTTCCGCCGCTGTTTTCCGCCTTTACCCGAACTATTTTTGTTTCATTCGACTTTAATTTTCTTAAAGCGTGCTTATGTTTTTTCATTACGCCTCCATAGAGAGCTCGTTTGCTCTTTCAATCAGCCGCACGATTTCCGCGCTTGTGCGCTTAAATTTTCGGGCGTATGCCGTATTTTCATTCCTATATGTTTTTACCGAAACGGGAATATGCGCAAAAAAGCCACCGACTCCGAAAAATATCAGGCAAGCGCCAACAAGCGTCAAGGCGGGAACGTCGCGCATGGCAAGGAAAATGCCGAGAGCGAGAGATATTACCAGAAAAAGCGACGACGAAAGCGATAAAATCAAGGTTTTACTATGTTTTCTTTTTCTGTCCTTTGCCATTCGGTTTATAAGCGATTCAAGCTTGACTTGAAGAAGCTGAAGCTTATCCTTGTTTTTTATTACGTGCTCCCTTACCAGCGTTACGTGGACTATATTCATATATTTTTTATCCTCGTATTTCTCAAAAACGCGCCACCCGAGCTTTTCGTAATACGAGAGCATTTTATCCACGAGCTCTGATTTCAAAGCAAGGGAAAGAGAATCATATTTATTGTAATCTATATCGGATGCACCTTCCATTTGAAGCTCCCACCTTTTTCTTTTATTAGAGAGTATTTTAATTTCTACAAATTACCGTTTTGTTTCAGCTCCTTTAAAAATTTGTTAATTATCGCACGGCTGTTCAAAAGCCGTGGCATTTTTCATAGAATGAAACAAGCGGGGGCTTTTTTGTTGTATTTTTGTAAATTTTCGGGTATTTAACTTGAAATAATTAAAATATATAGTATAATTATATTTGCCCCCAATGAGCATTTTAGGGGGTAATATGGATTTTTCATACAAAGGCAAAAGAATAAGCTCTGTTTCATTTATTGGATTCGGAAAGTCGAACAAGGCGGTTTTCTCATACTTAACGGGCCGCTATCCCGACTTGAAATACACAATACGTTCAGACACGGAAATTTCTGATGCGCCCGATGGCGCTGCGCTTCGGCTCGGCAAGGATTCACTTTCGGGGCTTTTTGAAGATTTGATATTTCTTTCGCCTACTGTCAGGCGCGACAGGAGCGAGCTTGCTTTGGCAAAGAAGCGCGGCTCGATTATTTCCGGTGATGCTGAGTTTTTCTTTGAAAATACGAAGTCTGATTGCTACGCGGTAAGCGGCTCTGACGGAAAAAGCACGACTGCAACCCTCTCGGCGCTTTTATTAAAAGGCGGATATACCGAAGCCCGCGCCGCAGGAAACATAGGAGTTCCGCTGACACCGCTCCTTGACGCTGATCCGGGTACGGCTTATGCCGTTGAGCTTTCAAGCTTTCAGCTTATGGATTTTGCCCCGAAATCAAAAAGGGCGGCACTGCTCAATATAACCCCGAACCATCTTGACTGGCATAAGGATTTTGACGAATACGTTTCCGCCAAGCTGAACCTTATGAAAAACGCCGGAGAAAAGGTGTTTTCCTTTGATTCGGCGCTTATGCGGAAAATTGCCGCAAAGGAACGCGCTTTTGCTCTTTTTTCAGCGAAGCACAGCTTATCCGAAATGAAAGAAGCCATACCGGCGGATCTGTATTTCAATATTCGGGACGGCTATATTTGTATGAACGGGGAACGGTTAATTCTGACCGATAAAATACTCAAAAACGAGATTTACAATCTGAAAAATCTTATGGCGGCTCTTGCTTTAACTTACGGAGCGTGGAATTGCGGTTCGGCAAAGGAAGTTGCCCAAAGCTTCGGCGGACTTCCGCACCGATGCGAGCTGATATACAAAAGCGACAAGCTCAGAGTATATAACTCCTCCATAGATTCTTCGCCCGAAAGAACGAAGGCAACGCTTGCCTCATTTCCCTATCCAAACGTTATTCTCCTTGGCGGCCGTTCAAAAGGACTCGACTATTCAATTCTTGCCAAGGCGCTGGGAAACAATACGCGCTATGCCGTAATATGCGGAGAAAACCGCGAGGAAATTGCAAATGCAATAAAAGACGCAAGCATACCGATTTACGTGAAGGACGATTTTGAAGAAGCCGCAAAGCTTGCGCTCTCGCTTTCGTATTCCGTCGGTGCGCTTCTTTTCTCCCCTGCCTCAACAAGCTTTGACCGCTTTTCAAGCTTTGAAGAAAGAGGGAGGGTATTCAAAGAAATAATACAAAAAAGCACAAAAGACGTATAAAACGCAAGATAATTGCGGAAGAAAGGTTTAAAAATGAAAAAGCTACTCGTTATACTGTTTATTTTCACCTGTATTTTCGCGCTTGCCTCCTGTGGCGAAGGCAGCGACGTTCCTGACGGAATGCAGCTCGTTTTTGGCGGAAATGACGTTGGATACTGTTTCTATGCTCCCGAGGAATGGCTGACATCAAACGTAGGAGAGATAAAATCCGCCTATATTTCAAGAGTCAACGACACATCAGTTAGCTTCGCGGAAATAAAAATAACAGACCGCGACGACCCCGAGGTTTATTTTTTCGGCGACTACTTTGAGGATTCCCTCGCGGAATTCCCCACGCAACCGACCGTTCTTGTGAACGGTGAGGCGGCAACCTTCGGACAGGGCGATTTTGCCGCTGACAAGGCGCAGAAATATATATATAACTACACTCACAGAGAAGCGATTTACAAGGACAGCGAAACCGTTGAATACAAGGAGATAAAATTCTCCTTTATGCAAATATTCGTATCAAAGGGTGACCGCCTCTTTATCTTTACCTATTCTGCAAGAGATAATGCCGAGGAAAACGGCGGCAAGTCAAATTACGAAACCTATCTTGAAAAGGCGCAAAGCGTAATAGACAATTTCCGCTTTGTAGAGATTTCGCAAGAGGGTGAAAAGCCGGAGGATACGGAGATTGAAAAGGACGAGGACGGCTTTATACTCGTCAGCGACAAGGTTCTTTCGGGCTTTGATTTTTACGCGCCAGAGAATTTCAGCTCCGACTTGAATAGCGCAATCGTAAGCGTTGTGCACGAGGACGGTTCAAGCGTTTCTATGAGCCGCGCAACCGGTACGGGTGTTTCCGCAAAGCTTTACTGGGAAAAGAGAAAGGCAGATCTTGAAGCAATTTGCGAGAGCGTTACCGAAATAGAAATTGAAAAGGAAGCAACGCTTGGAAACGCATCAAGCCCCCTTTACGGAAGCTGGTGCTGGTCTTACGAATACGAATACGTTTATCACGGAACGACTTACAGAGTTTATCAGATACTCGCCCTTGACGGTCAAAACGGATACGTTTTCACCTACACCGCAAAAAGTGAATTCTACGAAGCACATATAGACGACGTTCAAAAAATGATAAGTAAGGTTAGGTTCTGACTTTAATGAAGGCAGTTTATCTTGACAACAGCGCAACCACAAGAATATCCGATTTAGCTCTTGAAAAATACGTTGACGTTTCCCGAAAAATTTACGGAAACCCCTCCTCGCTTCACGAGATGGGATTCCTTGCGGAGAAAGAACTCACAGCGGCAAGAGAAGCCATACTGAAAACGCTTTCGGCTAAAAATTCAAGAGTTATTTTCACCGGCTCGGGAAGCGAGGCGAATAATCTTGCGATACTCGGGCGCGCCGTATCAAAGGAGCGCTATAAAAAGGGCGCTAAAATAATTACGACAAGCGGCGAGCACGCCTCGGTTAAAGAGCCGCTTATGAAGCTTCGGCGCGAGGGCTTTGAGATTATCGAAATCCCAACGCTTCACGGCAGGATAGATTTTGAAAAATTCGAGGCGGCGCTTGACGGAAGCGTTATTCTCGTTACTATGATGATGGTCAACAACGAAACGGGGGCGCTTTACGATACGGCACGTGCGGCAAAGCTAATGAAAACTCACTCGCCCGATGCGCTTTTACACGTTGATGCAACGCAGAGCTATTTAAAATTCAAGTTCACAAAAAGCTCCGTTTGCGCTGATATGATAAGCATATCCTCTCACAAAATAGAAGGCCCGAAGGGAGTCGGTGCGCTTATA
>JAZORS010000201.1:0-16454 GCA_045656725.1 Eubacteriales bacterium
TATCCCAACTCCTTGGCTCACAGAACGACATGGCTACGATCCGACTTCCTTTTCTGTGGGGCTTTCGTCGAAACGTGCGAAATATCTGCCGAGCATCATGAAATCAGCGCCCATAGCGAGAGCGAGAGTCATGTGGTAGTCGTGAACGATACCGCCGTCGGAGCAGATAGGAATATATATGCCGGTTTTCTTGAAGTATTCGTCTCTTGCTTCTGCAACCTCGATAACTGCGCTTGCCTGTCCGCGTCCGATACCCTTCTGCTCACGGGTGATACAGATAGAGCCGCCGCCGATACCGATTTTAATGAAGTCAGCTCCTGCTTCCGCAAGGAAGAGGAAGCCCTCTCTGTCAACGACGTTTCCTGCGCCGACCTTAACGCTGTCGCCGTATTTTGCACGAATGAAATCAAGGGTGCGCTTCTGCCAGATTGTATATCCCTCGGAGGAATCTATGCAAAGAACGTCAGCTCCTGCCTCTACGAGCGCGGGAACGCGCTTTTCGTAGTCGAGCGTGTTGATACCTGCGCCGACAACGTATCTTTTCTGGCTGTCAAGAAGCTCGTTGGGGTTTTCCTTGTGCTGTGAATAGTCTTTTCTGAAAACGAAATATTTGAGATTTCCGTTTTTGTCAACTATGGGAAGAGAATTGAGCTTGTGGTCCCAGATAATATCGTTTGCTTCTTTAAGGGTAGTTCCCTCGGGAGCTACGACGAGCTTATCAAGGGGAGTCATAAAGGTGGAAACCTTTACGTCAACGGACATACGGCTGACTCTGTAATCACGGCCCGTAACGATACCGAGAAGCTTTCCGGTAGCCGTTCCGTCAGCAGTTACAGCCATTGTGGAGTGTCCGTTTCTCTCAACGAGTTCAAGAACGTCCGCAAGAGTATTGTCGGGGGTGAGGTTGGAATCGCTTACAACGAAGCCCGCCTTGTAGCCCTTTGCTCTTGCAACCATTGCCGCCTCGTCCTCAATAGTCTGAGAGCCGAATATAAATGACACGCCGCCCTCTTTCGCAAGAGCAACCGCCATTTTGTCGTCGGAAACCGACTGCATTATAGCAGAGGTCATGGGAATGTTCATAGAAATGGGGCATTCTTCTTTGCCCTTTCTGTACTTAACAAGGGGCGTTTTCAACGAAACGTTTGCGGGAATGCATCTTTCGTCGGTATAACCGGGAACGAGAAGATACTCACTGAACGTGTGTGAAGGTTCTTTGAAATAAGTTGCCATTTTAAAATCCTCTTTTTTATCTCAAAATTATAATTAACATTTATTTTAACATAACGCGCGTGGGATGTCAAGATGTTTTTTTCACCTTTTATTTGAAAAAAGATGCGCTAAATATTCTGCGTTATGAACATTTCAATCGTCTGGTATCCCGAAATTCCGCCCCATTTTGACGATGCGTCGGCTTTAAGGAGAGCTGCGAGAGATTCGTTTATCTTCTTCGTTCCGAGCTTCTTTGCCGCGCCGAGATAGAGCTGCAAGGGATAAGAGGATATGCCGAGAATATTTTTTATGCTCTCGAAGTTTTCTCCCTCGTCGGCAAGAAGCGAAACCGAGCTGAGCGTTGAGAGAGTTTTAGAGAGCATTCCTATTATCACCTGCGGTTCAACGCGCCGCGCCTTCATATCCGCAAGGGCGCGGAAGGCCTTGTTGGCATCCGATTCCATTATAGCGTTCTGTATCGCGAAGGCATCGCATTCGGGGCTTGACTGACAAACAAGCTCAACGTCAGCCCGTGTTAAATTATCGCGTCCGTTTGCCTTTAAATAGGCGGCAAGCTTATCCACCTCGCCGGCAAGAGTTGTCATTGAATGGCCAACCCGAAAGAGCATAGCGCCGAGGGCATCGAGCGTAACCTTTATCCCCTCGCTGTCAAAATGCTTTTTGAGCCAGGAGAGAAGCTGGGTTTCGGTTGATTTCGGGAAATCAAGTATATCAAACGCGCCCGACATAAGCTTCGCAAGCCGCGAGGGGCGCTTCGCTGTTCCTACGTCAAAGCCCTCCTGCGTCGTTATAATGGAAAAAACGGATGAGGGGAATTCCGCTTTCAGAGGGAAAATTTCCTCTTCGAGAATTTTAAGCTCCGATTCCTTTAACGACGAAAGCGAGGCAAAACGCCATTCAATAAATTTAAAGTCGCTCATAAACGGAGGGGATTGTATTGCTTCGGCAAGAGCACCGAGGTCAATATCCGCGCCCTCGAAGCTTGCGTGATTGAAAATCTCAAACCCCGTGTCGGTGCCAAGGGTTAATTCGCGCAGCCTTGCGTGGTAAAACTTTTTGAGATAATCCTCTTCGCCCGAAAATATATACCAGCCGGCAGGATTTGCCGATTTAAGACGGGCGTTGAATTCGTTTAAGTTCATTCCTCCGCCTCCAAAGAAATTTTCATCTTAACCTTTTTGTCGGCTCCGCCAACATTCATTTTGTAAAGAATAGTTAACATTCCGCCGTTTTCTGTAAAATCAGAACTCTGTTTTATAAGGGAGCAGGACATATCAAAGGTAAAGGGGGGCACTTTATAAAGCGTTTTATGCGTAACGCCTGCCTCAAAGCGCAAATCGCATACGACAGCGCCGCGCCGGCTGACCGTGATTACGCCGTTTTCTGAAACGATGCGGCACTCAACCTCAGCACCTTCTCTGCTTTCTATATACGATATTACCGTCATTTCGGGGGAAAACGAAAACTCTCCCGACGTGTTTATGAGGTCGCGCTCGGGCTCTCCGACCGCAAGACCTGCGCTGTCAAGGTTTTCTATTAGTGACGATATATTAAGCTTAACTTTTTTCGCGTTCATTTTGCTCTCCGAATTAAAAATAGTCAAAAATGGCAAAGCAACCGTTTTTTCGCGGCTGTCTTGCCATTTCAGATGTAACGCTTCGTTACTTTTTTCTTTTTAAGTTGTATTCGCTTCTCGGATTGACGAAATTGCGCCAATCAAGCATTCCGCTTTCAATGGCTGTGACGAGCACCTCCGCGCTTGCAAGGTTTGTTGCTACGGGGATGTTGTAAACGTCGCAAAGGCGAAGCAGACTTTCCTCTGCCTCGGAAACTATTTTAGCGGGGTCGGTGTTTCTGAAAAAGAACACCAAATCTATCTCATTATAAGAGATTCTTGATGCAATCTGTTCCGTTCCCATATCATCGGGAAGCATGGATTCAATTTCAAGGTCAGCAACCTCCGAAATGTATTTACCCGTAGTATGAGTGGCGCACAGGTTATGCCTTGAAAGGATTCCGGAGTAAGCTATACAAAATTGTGTCATCAGTTCTTTTTTATTGTCATCGGCAATAATTGCTATTTCCATAAATTCTCCTTTTCTTTCCTTTTACTGCGCCCGATACCGCGGGAGCGGCACACTCATATTGGTTTCAAAATGCTTATCCTGCCGCATTTACGACAAAATATTTCTGTGTTATTATACCATAGCCGACACTTATTTGTCAATGGCAGAACAGGGCTTTTTTAGTTTTATTTTGACAGGCATATAACTAATAATAATAACCGTATTCGGTTTTCTTATAGACGATAAAAAACAAGAAAAAAATATAACATTTCACTTGAAAAAATAAAAAAAGTAATGTATAATATATAGGATAATGTAATCAAGGTTGCAAAAAAGGCAAAAGAGAGTTGCGGAAAGGAATTTTTCAGGTGAAAAAATTTAACCGAATAGGAGTTTTAACCTCGGGCGGAGATGCTCCCGGTATGAATGCGGCAATAAGAGCCGTAACGAGAGGCGCGCTTACAAACGGCGTTGAGGTTATGGGAATATATCACGGATATTCGGGTCTTTTGAGAGGGGACATTAAAAAGCTCGCTGTAAGAGACGTTTCAAATACAATAAACAAGGGTGGCACGATGCTTTATTCTGACCGCTGCCCCGAATTCAAAACGGAGAAGGGCTTGCTCCGCGCCGTCGATACATGCCGTGAGTTTGGCATTGACGGTATTGTTGCGATAGGCGGCGACGGAACGTTCAGAGGAGCAACGGAGCTCACGCATTATGGTGTTCCGTGCATAGGAATCCCCGGCACGATAGATAACGATATAAGCTCTACCGATAACTCAATCGGATTTGATACGGCGATGAACACGGTTGTTGATATCGTTGATAAGCTTCGTGATACCTGCGAATCTCACGCGAGATGCAACGTTGTTGAGGTTATGGGCAGAGGCGCGGGTGATATTGCGCTTAACAGCGCGATTGCTTCGGGTGCGAGTGCTGTCGTTATACCCGAAATTCCCTTTGACGATGCGGAAATCTGCAAAAGAATGAAGGCGGCAAGAAGGCTCGGAAAGAGAAACTTCATTGTTATAGTATCCGAGGGTGTCGGCACGGAATACGGCCCGAATCTTGCTAAAAAAATAGAAATCGAAACGGGTATTGAAACAAAATTCGCGCGCCTTGCTCACGTAGTAAGAGGCGGAGCGCCTACCTTGCGTGACAGAGTTCTTGCGTCAAGAATGGGTCTTTTTGCGGTAGAAAAGCTGATTACGGGCGAGTCCGATATAGTAATTTGCGAAAAAGAAGGAAAAATCGTTTCTGAGGATATTAATTACGCCCTTGCGCTTGACCGTATGTATAAGGGTATCTTTACGGATGCGGATGCCGAGAGATTTACGCGCGAGGAGATTGAGAGCATAAAGAAGCGCTCGGAACAGCGCCGGCTCAACATGGCGGCATTGTATGACGTATCTCTCAAAATCAACCTTTGATGGCTTTGAAATTTGGGCATAATCGAAAACAAAATAAGTGAGGTGTGGATTTCTCCGTGCCTCACTTTAATTTTTGCATATTTTATAAGGTGGAAAACCTACGGTTTTCTCCAATTCATTTAGTATTTTGTTTTCTATTTCCGTTCTCTTCCTCTCGCTGTATGGTATACAGCTTCGGGGCGAGAACGAAAATTTCTGCTCCAAATTTCTTTGCCACAAAGCGCCGAGCTTTCTCCTCAAAATCCATCTGCTTTTTGCTTTGCAATTTGGGCATAAACGAATAAAAAACAGGGTGGTGCTATTTAACACGGTGCCACTCTTTATGTTTTATGCAAATTTAGTTATATTAAGGTCTTGTCAGTGAATCTCTGTTTTTTATTATGTAGGAATTATTCGTTGTTCTCGGATTCAGCTTCTCTTTGCGCCTTATCATAAAGCTCGTTATAGCTTGCGAATACGGCATCGATAATCTCGTCGTCGAGTTCTATCTCATACTTTTTGTTGCCCGACGCATCTTCTGTAACAAGAAAGACGAGCGCTTCATCTTCACCCATACCGTCCAAAAGCTCTACGGGTTGGAGAATATTATAGAAGCTGCCCTTGTGAAAAATGCCCGCAATCTCAACGAAATCAATATCCTGACCGTTAGCATTTGAAAGGGTAATGATATCGTCGTCGGCAAATTCGTCCTCGAAAAATTCGGGGCTCTCGTAATTATCTGTCATTTTGGTTTTCCTCCGTGTCTTTATTTAGTTAATTGTGTAATGCTTTGAGGGATTTTGTTAATTGCTTTGACTAAAATTTCTTTCTGTTTGTAACTAGTGATTTATTTTGCCTTGACCGACACCTCACCACTGTCGAGGGCTTCGGTTGCGCCGTTTGGCAGCTTTACTATGAGCCTTGCGTCCTCGTCGATTGCTATGGCAGTTGCGGGGTAGCTTGCGTTCGGCTTTATGACGGTCAGCTCCTTGCCGATAAGGAAAGAACGGCGGCGGTATTCGTCGATAAGCTCGTCATTTATGTTAAGGGCGAGGCCGTGTAAAATTTCCGCCGCGAGCTCTGCTATGGAAACGCGCTTTTGGGTTTCCGTTTCGATATCCGTGGCAATCTGCTTTACGTCCTCGGGAAAATCGGTTTTCAGAACGTTAATGCCAATGCCGATTATGGCATATTCAAAGCCGCCGTCTGCAACTCTGCCCTCCGTCAGTATACCGGCAAGCTTTTTGCCGCCGAGGTAAACGTCGTTTACCCATTTGAGAGCTGTTTTTGCGCCCGTTATTTCATCTATCGCTCTTGCCGTGATAACGGCGGCGTTTGCCGTGATTTTTGCCGCGCTGAACTCACATTCGGGCTTATAAAGAAAGGACATATAAAGTCCCGTGCCGGGCGAATGAAAGCTTCTTCCGAGCCGCCCTTTGCCTCCGCTTTGGCTTTTAGCTATAAAGACCGTCCTCTCGCCTTGCCACCTGTCAGAATTTGCAAATTCCTTGGCGCAAGTGTTGGTTGAGTCCGTTTCTTCATGGAAAAACAGGGAAATTACGTCAAGCTTTTTTCTTTTCAGCGCGCGCTTTATTCCGTTTTCCGTAAGCTTTCTCATTTTGGCGGACTCCTTTGTCTTTGTTATATAGATTTTACACGAAAACACGTAATAAGTCAAGATGCGCTTTTTTAGAATAAAAAGCTTCTCTTAAAGAAATAATAAAGTGTAAAAAGATTTTATTTCGGAGGGGTTTTATGCGTAGGTTTTCCGAGAATTATTACGAAAACCGTGAGTATATGGAAAGGCGGCTTCGCTCGTCAGAGAGCTTTGATATAATAGAGCGCCGCCTTGAAATTGCCGGGCAGGAAATGTGCTTCTTTTATATTGACGGCTTTACCAAGGACGGAGAGATGCAAAGAATAATGCAGTTTCTTCTCTCGCTTAAAGAGTGTGGGAATGCGGACAGCGTTTTACGAAGATTGCCCTACGTTGAGGTCGCTATATCCGAGAACTGCGACGAGGTTATCACGGCTGTTTTGTCGGGGCAGTCCGCGCTTTTTTCCGAGAGCTTCGGCGGGCAGGTTATACTCGTTGATTTAAGAACCTATCCCGCAAGGACCACCGAGGAGCCCGACAGCGACAGAGTTATGCAGGGCGCGCACGACGGCTTTGTGGAAACCCTGATTATGAATACCGCCCTCATACGCAGAAGAATACGCGACGAGCGCCTGACAATCCGCCACTTCAATATAGGCGGAATTTCAAAAACCGACGTTGCGGTTTGCTATATGAAAGGACTCGCCGATGAAAAAACGGTTTCCGAGGTCGAACAAAAGATTTCTCGGGTTAAGCCGAAATCACTGACTCTCGGCTTTCAGGGGCTTGCGGAATCCTTGATACCTCGCGGCTGGTACAACCCTTTCCCGAAGATAAGAAGCACGGAGCGCCCCGATGCCGCCGCGGCTCATCTTGCCGAGGGCAGCGTTCTCGTTATATGCGACACCTCCCCCCGTGTAATGATTTTCCCGACCTCAATATTCGATTATCTTCAACAAACGGACGATTTTTATCTGCCGCCCTTGACGGGAACTTATCTCAGGATAATAAGAACGCTTATTCTTCTTCTGTCGGTTATAATAACGCCGCTTTGGTATCTGTGTATTGAATATTCGGAGCGCCTTCCCGCAGGGCTTTTGTTTCTTGTGCCCGAGGAGCCGGGCGCGATTCCCATAATATTGCAGTTGTTTTTGGTTGAACTTGCAATAGACGGCTTGAAGATCGCATCGATGAACACGCCCGATTTGCTTTCAAATTCTCTTTCGGTTGTCGGCGCGCTTTTGCTTGGAGATTTTGCGGTTACTATCGGCTGGCTTTCGGCAGATGTAATACTGTATATGGCATTTGTTGCCATAGCCAATTTTGCCCAGCAGAATCTTGAACTCGGCTATGCCTTTAAGTTTATGAGAATGTTGATACTTGCCCTGACGTTTTTGCTTGGATTTTGGGGCTTCATTTTTGGAATCTCCCTGTTTATTGTTTTTGTGGCGCTGAACAAAACGCTTATCGGTAAAAGATACCTGTATCCTCTGATTCCTTTTAATGCCCGCGCGCTTCTGTCACTTTTCGTTCGCAGAAGAAAGACGGCGGCTGAAAGCGAAACGGAGAAAGAGAGTTAATGTATTTGTTAATTTTTATAAATTTTGTGTTTTCTACTTGAAAACAAGTGTAAAGTGTAGTAAAATATAGCTGGGGCAAAGCTTCGTTTGACGGACTTGCTTTAATAACGGTGAAAGGCGGTGGAGCATTTATGAGAAAGAATAATTATAAATTTCTTGAAATGTACAGACAGCTCGACAGAGCTTGCTGTTCAAAGTTCGGTGTTACCACCGGCGGAGTGACCGAATATATCAACCGACTTAACAACGCCAGATTTGCGCCCGAGAGGGAGGACGTGCTTCCAAGGCTTGTAAGATACAGAAACATAAAGGGCAGATTTGACCACGACCTCGGCGCGATAAGAAAAAGCGACGAGCTCTCAAATTCGGATATAAGATGGCTTCGCATTTTCATCCGTGACGTTAACAAAAAACGCGACCCGATATCCGTTTATCTTCGCAAGGCAAGAAGGTATGCAAGGCGCCGCAAAATTTATCACGCGCTTCTTATATCTGCCGCAGTTCTTATCCTCGCGCTTGGCGCGGCTCTTTGGTATGCGCTTACTCATTAAAAAGGACGGCTTACGATGATTGAGATATATCACACCCATACGGCAAGATGTATGCATGCCGATGGGACTGATGAAGAATATGTAAGAAAAGCGATAGCCGAGGAAGTAAAGCTCCTCGGCTTTTCCGATCATGCTCCGTACGTTTACCGTGACGGATACGTTTCATACTATAAAATGCTGCCCTCGGGGGCAAAGGAATATTTTGATTCCATTTCCGCTTTGCGTGATAAATACGCGGACAAAATCGATATAAGGATCGGTTATGAGGCGGAGTATTATCCGGAGCTTTGGGAGGATACCCTTGAGCTTTGGCGAAAATGTCCGCCCGAATATCTTATCCTCGGCCAGCATTATATAAATTATGAAAGCTCGGGCGGTGTAAGGGGCGACAGAAGCTATAATAGCAGCGCGCCCGCCGACAGAGCGAGAGTAAAGCTCTACGTTGATAGGGTGGTTGAGGCGATGGCAAGCGAGCGCTTTTCTATCGTTGCGCACCCCGACGTTGTTTCCTCCTCGGCAGACAGCGGATTCTATCTTAACGAGCTTTCGCGCATCGTGCGCGCCTCGGAAAAATACGGAGTTCCGCTTGAATTCAATCTTCTCGGCTTCGCAACGGGTCGGCTTTATCCGAGAATGGATTTCTGGCAAATGGTAGCAGAAATGGGCGGCTCTTGCGTGCTTGGCTGCGATGCTCACTCGCCGGGCCGCGTTGGCGATAAGGACGAGGAAAGAAGGGCAAGGGAGCTCCTTGCATCAATCGGAGTTCCGATTATTGAAACTGTGGAATTAAGAAATCCTAAGCTTTAAAACCGGGCTGCCGTATTTAGGCAGAACCGAATAAAAAACAAGAGGCATTATTTTAAAGATAGTGCCTCTTGTTTTTTAAACTTAAATACCACTGCATCTATATTCTTTCGGCGTCATTTTCATATGCTTTTGAAACTCGCGGTGAAAGGTACGTGTGCATTTATATCCGCATATCTCCGCAATACTCTGCACGGATAGCTTGCTTATGGAAAGAAGTCTGCACGCTTCGCTGATGCGAAGGCTGTTAACGTAGCTGTTAAATGAAACTTTAACCGTCTTTTTAAAAAGCTTTGAAATGTAGTTGTATTCGTATCCGACCTTTCCTGCCGCCGAACTCAAAGAACACTCTGAACGGTAGTTTTCGGAAATAAACATTAAAAGCTCCGATATAAGACTCGAATCGGCGCGGTCGCTTTTGGAATAAACCCTTCCCTCATCAAACCTTCCGCAAATTTCATAGCAAAGCGATTTTTGCAAAAGCAGGCTTTTTGGTGCTGTTATACCGCTTGGGGAAAAGAGAAACCTGTTGTCCGTGGGAACGTGGCCGCTATGGCGCGCATAGCTTTCGACAAGGTCGGGGGAAAATATGCAAACCCAGGTGTCCGTGCCAAAGGCGGTCTTATATTCGTGCGCCTGATAAGGAAAAACAAGCACGGCTTCTCCCGCAAGAAGCCGATATTTTTTATCGTCAACCGTGACATGCGCCTCCCCTTTCGTTACGACGTAACACTCGTATGCCTTGTGTATATGAAGAGGGAAGCCCTCATCGTTATTTTGCTCGGTTAATTTAAAGAAATTGCGCTCGGTTGAATGATAGCTTTCAAAAAACATATTTCACCTGCAAATAGACTAATTATGTCTGTTATTTTACCATTTATGACATTGTTTGTCAAGAGAATGTCTGTTAAAATGTAGTTAAATATATATTTTAGGAGGCCTTATGAAATACGATTTGTCAAAACTCACAAGGGAAGAAAAGGTGCGCCTTTTGACAGGCAAGGACTGGTGGCATACCGATGACCTTGACGGAAAGGTTTACAGTATAAAGGTGGGCGACGGGCCTGTCGGTCTTCGCGCGCAGAACCAAGACCAAACGCAAACGATTCCCGCAACCGCTTTTCCGTCCTCGCAGGTTCTCTCGCAGACTTGGAATCCCTCCTTGGCATACCGCACGGGAGAGCTTCTTGCTGACGAATGCATTGAGCGCGGCGTTGATATACTTCTCGCTCCCGGTGTAAATATCAAAAGGCTTCCTGCCTGCGGCAGAAATTTTGAATACTTTTCGGAGGACCCGTATCTTGCGGGAGTTTTCGGCCGAGAGTATATAAAGGGTGTTCAGGATCACCACGTGGGAACATCATTGAAGCATTTTTGCGCAAACAATCAGGAGTATTCGCGCCGCTCGCAGTCGTGCGAGATTGACGGACGCACGCTCCGCGAAATATACACGCGCAACTTCAAAATAGCGCTTGAAGCGAAGCCCTGGTCTGTTATGTCCTCATATAACAAGCTCAACGGCGTTCAGGTATCCCAGCACAAAAAGCTTAACGATATGCTTCATTCGGAGCTTGGATTTGACGGACTGATTATGTCCGACTGGGCTGCCGTTATCGACAAGGCGGCTTCCGTTAAAAGCGGACTTGACCTTGAAATGCCTTATTCCGAAAAGAGCCGCCGCGAGCTTCTTGATGCGGTGAAGCGCGGAGAGGTCAGCGATGAGGAGCTTGACGCAAGATGCGAAAGAGTCCTCGCTCTCTCTGAAAAATGCGAGGAAGAAAAGCAATACCGCAAGATTGAGTCCACCGTAGAAGAAAGACTGGCGGCTGCCGAGATGGTTGCCGAGGAGGGTATAGTTCTTCTTAAAAACAACGGAATTCTTCCCCTTAAAAACGGCGCGAGCATAGCCGTTACGGGCGGCGGCGCGGTTGATAATATGGCGGGCGGCGGATCGGCAAGAGTTCTTCCCAGAGACGGTGTCGCAAAGCTTCCCGACGAGCTTCGTAAGCTTATGAAGGACAGCGAGTTAATATACACCGAGGCGGACAAGGAAACCTTTCCGCGTGCAATAGGCGCAAGCTACGGAAAGGATGCCGCAATAGTTTGCGTGCATCAGATAGACGGGGAGGACCATGACAGAGAGAAAATCTGTCTTGACTCATGGCAGGAAAGCTTAATTATAGAGATTGCAAGAAAGAATCCCAACACAGTGGTCGTTCTTTATCACGGCGCAGCCGTGGATATGTCAGCGTGGCATAATAAGGTGTCTGCAATTATTTCGGTGGGCTATCCCGGAGAAAGAGGAAACGCGGCTCTTGCGAAAATTCTTTCCGGCGCGGCTAACCCCTCGGCAAAAACCACCGAAACCTATCCTCTTACGGAGGGTGACTGCCTTGCTATGCACTGCATCAGAAATATGGAGCACAGCGTATATTCCGACGGACTGCTTGTCGGTTATCGCTGGTATGATACGGCAAAGCAACTGGACAGAGAAAACGAGGCGCGTGTTCTTTATCCCTTCGGACACGGACTCTCTTATTCAAGCTTTGAATATTCGGGGCTTGATATAAATGTCGGCGATAACGAAATCACGGTTACTTTCGATGTGAAAAACATATCAAATATTGATGGAAAGGAATGCGCCCAGGTTTATTATAGAGACCCCGTATCTTCCGTTTTCCGTCCCTATAAAGAGCTTTGCGGCTTTGATAAAAAGCTTGTAAAAGCCGGAAAGACGGAGCGTTATTCTGTAACGGTTCCGAAAGAATACCTCGCATTTTATTCTCTTTCGGAGGACGCTTGGGTAGTTGAGCCGGGTGACTTTGAAATTCTTGTCGGCGCAAGCTGCACGGATATAAGATTAAAAGGAAAATTCAAAATTTGATAAACCCCAAAAATAAAACAGTAGCATCGCGTTTAGCAAAATGCCACTGTTTTTTTCGTTGTGCTAACAAGTGAAAATCTGAGAAAAGCCGAGGTATCCTAAGGAGTCCTGAGAAACAAACCTATCGGTATTAGGAACGTAATATCTTGAATTGAAACACTTAGGAAAATGCTGTTTTAAGCATCTTCCCTTGTGCAAGTTTTATTTTAATCTTTTTGATTTTACGTCAAATATGAACCAAACAATTAAAGGAACTGCAATAAAGAATATCCCCCACCACATATTACCTTTGACACTCTTTTCGGTAATAACACAATATAACGCTATACTACCACAAATTAAAATAGGCAAACATAAACTAATCCATGCAATTAATGAATATATTTTTTTCTTTTTTTCTATTAAAGTTGTATCCTTTAATTTTGGATGCTTTTCGATTTTTTCATCAATTTCTTTAATTAATTTTTCTAAGTTAAAGTCACACGGATACTCATAATCAATAAAAAGTTTTTCTAAATCATCTGTGTTTATACCAGCGTGATATACTACAACATTATATTTATTTTCAAAAAAATCTATAATGACATAAATATTATGATAATTATAATTTAATTGAATTGTTTTGCCTAATCTATTGATAGTAGGATAAATACCTACTCCAACGTATTTAGATAATAACTTTTTAATATCTCCGTTCAAGTATAATTCAAAGATTCTATCTAAATTATCATATTCATTTTTGTTTTTAGAATTTAAATAATTTTGAATTTTTCTTTTCATATTGTCCTTTCATATTTTAATCTCAATAACCGGTAATCGCTCGAATCAAATTGTCAAGAAGGTTTCCGATTATATTTCTTTGATATCATAATCCAAACAATCTTTCAGTTTTTTTAATTGTCTTTTTGTTATATAGCATATAATTTGTTTTGAGCTATAAAATGAAATTACCAGCTTTGGATAAACCATAACCGACTCTAAAAAAGTCCATTGAAATTTAAAATATCTAAGAGTAAGCTCGTTTTTATAGATTTTTTGTTTTCGATAAATAATATAATGCTTGTAAAATACTATTGCCGTTTCGCTTTTGTTTAATAATATCAAGAGTATTTGTATTAAGAATCTTACAAAAAGAACAACAGCAAAAGCAATTATGAAACCCAATTGAATTTTATCTTCAATAATAAAATTCAAGAACAAACCAAACAGTAAAATTATTGCAGAAAACATCACGGCAATATCACAGATTACTCTTATTAAACAAGCTGTAGGATTGATTCTCATCTTAAACCTCCATTTTTGTTAATAAAAATCTTAGCTGTGCCACTAAAAATATTTTGTATAACGAGGCGTTTTACAATATCAGATTTTCTAGAGAGCAACTTGGAAGCTAAATCTATTCGTAGTCCGGAAAGTCCGGCAATGTATCCGCCAAAAACAGATAACGCTCCCGAAATTGCATTCATACCGCCTTCATAAAACATTAAATTAACTATTAGCGTTTTTTATATATATGAAGCATAATGAGGAATGTTATAGTATCTGCTACTACAAAAATAGGCGGTATGCTCATCATTATGTAAATAACGGTTTTATCAAATGCGACACACACACAAATTATTGATGAAATTGGCGCTAAAACCCAAGAACTAAGTGATACATAAAGTCTAAAACATAGAAATTTAGGAATTTCAGATTTCTTTAATCCAAAATGTTTTCTTATCATTCTGGGTGGTAAACAATAGTGTTTTGGAAAAAATTTAAAATTAGTTCTAATATCATCTATTGCTACTAATGTAGAATTTCTATAGAAAAAATAGAACAGGACGTATACGCTAAAAATAAAGAAAATATATTTCATTTGTTCACCTCTTAACACAGATATTATTAAGAAATTTTGTTGCCGAGCCAAGTAGTAAAAGCATTAACAGCATTGGTTAAGCCGGTTCCAAACGCAAATCTCGCGCTTGCAGACAAAACGCTGAGTTCGAGAATATTATTGCGAGAAAATATAATTTTGGCAATTGCTTTTTGGGCGTATTTTTGATTTGCCCGCCGCATTTCTCTCTCAATTGTCCTGTTTGTGTTATTGATGGTGTTTGTTAAACTCATTTTATGATTTGCACCTTTACCACCGATAAAGCCAGAAAAAGCTCCCATTCCGACAGAAACAAGCGCGCCATACCAAGTCATTTCTGTATTGTTGACGGCCGAATCAGCAGCATAAGATACACCGCCAATTATTCCGCCTGCTATTATTTGACCGACCGCTCCTAACGGACTAGCTGCTATTGCTCCGCTAACAAAGCCCAAAGCTGCAGCCACCCCCACAGAAGCCCAGTTAACCTCATTGTTAAGTGAATATTGAGTTGCGGCAGAACTTACTGCACTAATTGCCATCCCAATTAATGCTCCTACTGCCATTATCCCTATCGTGACCCAAAACTCACCGTCACCGTCAACTCTCATAACGGGGTTGTTATCACAGTAAGCATAGAGGTTTTTATCGGTAAGAGACATCGGCGTTGCGGTGATTACAGAAATATCATCCTGAGAAACAAACCTACCGGTATTAGGGTCGTAATATCTTGAATTGAGATAGTAACAGCCGAGGACGGGGCTATTACGAGTATCCTCATAATAACCATATCTTAATTATAATGTGTTAGTAATGAAATTGGTATCCAATTTGCATATATTGAGCACTTGGAGAAATATTATAAAATAATATTCTCCTTATGCTCTTTCTAAAAGAGTATACTTATAATACTTTAACTCCAAAGAATTCTTTATTTTTATCAATTTTAGTTTTGATGGTTTCTGCTAATGCTTTAATCACTTTTTTCTTTTTCCACCAAAATAACGGGTCTTTTAATGAAAATATCCATTTTTGATGTTTATTCCATATTTCAGGTTCATCTATCCATATATTAACTAATCTTTCTTGTAATTCTTTACATTCATTAGAAAATCTGCTAGAAAAATAAAAATCCAATTCGTCTTTTTGTAATAAATAATTAACTGTAAAACATCCTGAATCATTATAAAAACTAAATGTTTTTGTTATATAATTTCCAAATGGATAGTTATTAAATGTTTGTGCAGAATATTTCAAATTATATTCATCAACCAAAAACATTAACATCTTAATATTTTCTTCCATTGCAAACCTCCTAATTATAGCAATAAATTCACTGGCAATTTCCATATATTCCTATATTTCCATTGAGCCATAACGAATTTTTCGATTCCATAATACCAACCCATTCCTCTATGAGTCGTTGTTATGCCTATATCAATAACGGTATATCCTTTTCTTAATTTCCCAAATATCCAACTACCATTTTCTAATCCTGACAATGCATATCCTAATGGTTTGTTAAATTCTTTGATAGAATCAAAACCTTTCCACATATCATATATATCATCAGCTCTACCAATGCCCACTGCTGTATCTCTAACTCTATCCATACTTCTACCGATAACAGTTAAATTAGTAATATCATTAATATTATCTACCTTATTAATTGCACTAACTACATCTACAGCATTATCTATTTTATTTCCAACTTTAATCACTTGTCCTGCTCCAGCTGGCACAAATGGGACCACTGCAAACACAACATCAACAGCCAACGCCGCCCAATTTTTCCAATCACCAGGATCATTAACAACATCAGCTACACTCCAAGCGAGGAAACCAATATCTACAATATAATCCCAGAACTGACCATTACGATCAACTCTTACAACAGGGTTGTTGTCACAATAAGCATACAGATTATAGCTTATCAAGTCACCGTTTGCACCGAGGTAACCTAAAGAGTCCTGAGAAACAAACCTACCGGTATTAGGGTCGTAATATCTTGAATTGAGATAGTAACAGCCGAGGTTTTCATCATAGTAGTAACCTCTGTATCTGAACGGATTGCGTATAGCGCTTGTGTTTTCACCGCCGTTGTAATATACAACCGCAAATGCACCCCATGCATCATAGCCGTAGCTTATAAGCTTAGTTCCTGCCGAATTATATACCGCAACAATATCTCCCTGCATATTCTTCTCGTACCAATATACGTCCCATTGGTCGTTTGCATAATTCTCTTCGGCTATAGGTGCGCCGCTTGCATCGCGGGCGTAAAGTATTATCTCGTTGCCTGTTTTTCAAAGATTTTACATATAGCATAACGGTGTCATAGACGAAGCTATGACACCGTTTACTGAATGTTGCATAATGAATTTTTTGTGCGGGCACAAAGCTCCGTTTGTTCCTCTTAATTATATTTTACAACAAATCCGGCAGCTTTTGCAAGCACTTTTTTGGAAT
>JAZORS010000202.1:0-10445 GCA_045656725.1 Eubacteriales bacterium
ACCCCACCCCCCGAATTGCAGAATGCTCTTCGGGTATGCTCAACGCCGTAGGACTTCAGAACCCCGGTGTTGAAAAGGTTATAAAAGAGGAGCTTCCCAAGCTTTACCGTGTGTTCAGTAAACCCGTTATGGCAAACGTCAGCGGTTTTTCAGAGGAAGAATACGTAAAAACGGTAGAAATGCTCGACACCGAGGATAGAATAGGCTGGTTTGAGGTAAACATTTCCTGCCCCAACGTTCACGGCGGCGGAATGAGCTTCGGCACCTCGCCCGAATCTGCAGAAAGCATCACCAAGGCTGTGCGCCGTGTAACGAAAAAGCCTATAATAATCAAGCTTTCACCCAACGTTACGGACATAGTTTCAATAGCTAAGGCTTGCGAAGCAGGCGGAGCTGACGGAGTCAGCCTTATAAACACGCTTCTCGGCATGAGAATAGACCTTAAAAAGAGAAAACCGATACTCGCCAACAAAACCGGCGGCTTTTCCGGCCCGGCTATCAAGCCCGTTGCCGTAAGAATGGTTTATCAGGTTTACGATGCGGTCAAAATTCCCATCGTTGGAATGGGCGGTATCGCTACGGCAGAGGACGTTATAGAAATGATGCTTGCGGGAGCAAGGGCGGTTGAGGTTGGCGCTGAAAACCTCGTTAACCCCTATGCTTGCCGTGACATTATAAACTCTCTTCCTCTCGCTATGGAAAAATACGGAATCAAAAACTTAAAAGATATAATAGGAGGCGCTCACTGATGGGAAAGGACGTTATAATTGCCTGCGACTTCGCAAGCAAAGAAGCAACCTTTAATTTTCTTGACAAATTCAAAAAGGATAAACCCTTTGTAAAGATAGGAATGGAGCTTTTCTATGCGGAAGGACCGAGCATTGTTCGTGAGATAAAAGCTCGTGGACACAAGATATTTCTCGACCTTAAGCTTCACGATATTCCCAACACCGTTAAAAAATCAATGGCAGTTCTTTCAGGACTTGACGTTGATATGACCAACCTTCACGCAGGCGGAACTATCCCGATGATGCAGGCAGCGCTCGAAGGACTTACAAGACCTGACGGCACACGCCCCATTCTTATCGCAGTTACCCAGCTTACCTCAACCGACCAGGAAACCATGACACGTGATTTGCTTATAGATGCGCCTATTGCCGAGGTTGTTCTTCACTATGCGGAAAACGCAAAAAAGGCAGGCCTTGACGGCGTTGTTTGCTCGCCCCTTGAAGCAGAGGGCGTTCACGAAAGATGCGGTAAATCCTTCGTTACCGTTACCCCCGGTGTCAGATTTGCTGACGGCGACAAAGGTGACCAGAAGCGTGTTATGACACCCGAGGAAGCAAAGCGCATCGGCTCTGACTATATCGTTGTGGGAAGACCGATAACTGCAGCAGAGGACCCCGTTTCAGCATACGAAAGATGCTGCCGTGAATTCATAGGTTAATTAAGGAGAAAGACATGGAAAGCTACAAAAGAGAATTTATACAGTTTCTTGAGGGCGCAGGCGTTCTTAAATTCGGAGATTTCACCGCAAAAAGCGGAAGAAAAATTCCCTACTTCATTAACGCCGGCGACATAAAAACAGGCGAGCAGATTTCAAAGCTCGGAGAGTTTTACGCCAAGGCTTATCTTGAAAAGATAGGCAACACGAAATCCGTTCTTTACGGACCTGCATACAAGGGAATTTCCATTGCGGTTTCTTCCGCCGTTGCCCTCTCGAAAGAGGGTCTTGACCTTCCCTTCTTCTTCAACAGAAAGGAAGCAAAGGATCACGGCGAGGGAGGCGTTTTCGTCGGCTACGTTCCGAAAGAAAATGAGAATATCGTTATCGTTGAGGACGTTATCACCGCAGGCACGGCAATCCGTGAGAGCATGGAAATCCTCTCTTCCTTGAACGGCAAGGTTATCGCAACCTTCGTTATGGTTGACCGCAAGGAAAAAGGAAAAGGAACTAAATCCGCTATGGCTGAGGTTGGCGAGGAATTCGGTTTCCCCGTATATTCCGTCGTTGACGTTTACGATATAATCGAATACCTTGAAGAAGACGAGAAAAACGCTGAAAACGTTGAAAGAATCAAGAAATACCTTGAAATCAACGGAGCAAAGGAATAATAAATGAAACATCTTATTGATATACTCGATTTTTCAGTCGAGGAGCTCGACGAGCTTATTGACGTTGCTAACGATATAATCGACCACCCCGAAAAATATAGCGAGGCTTGCCGAGGCAAAATTCTTGCCACCCTCTTTTTCGAGCCGTCCACGAGAACACGCCTGAGCTTTACCTCGGCGATGATGTCCCTCGGCGGAAACGTGCTCGGTATATCGGAGGTTGCAAGCTCGTCCGTTTCAAAGGGCGAAACCACCTCTGACACCATAAGAATGGTTGCATCTTACAGCGATATAATCGCTATGCGCCACCCGAAAGAGGGAGCGCCGATAGTTGCCGCCGCAGTTTCCTCCGTTCCGATTATAAACGCAGGTGACGGCGGACATTTCCACCCGACGCAGACCTTGACCGACCTTATCACTATAAAGAGAAAAATGGGCAGGCTCCGGGATCTCACCGTCGGACTTTGCGGCGACCTTAAATACGGAAGAACCGTTCACTCTCTTATCGCCGCTATGGCAAGATACGAAAACGTAAAATTCGTCTTTATTTCCCCCGAGGAACTTAAGATGCCCTCTTACGTTACCGACGAAATAAAAGGTGTTTGCGAATATACCGAAACGGCAAGCCTTGAAGATGCAATTCCCTCGCTCGACATTCTTTATATGACAAGAATCCAGGCGGAAAGATTTGCCGACAAAGACGAATACGAGCGTCTTAAGGATTCCTACGTTCTTTCTCTTGATAAGATGGCTTTTGCGAAAGAAAATATGGCAGTTCTTCATCCCCTGCCGAGAGTCACGGAAATTGGGACGGACGTTGACGATGATAAAAGAGCCGCATATTTCGACCAGGCGGCTTGGGGCAGATACATCAGAATGGCACTCATTCTGAAGCTTCTTAAAGAAAAGGGCGAAAAGAGCAACCGTGAATTTTCCGGCGAGGAAAATAAAAATCTCGTTTGCGAAAACAGACACTGCATAAGCGGTGTTGAGCGTGGAATAAAACCGCTTTTCAAAAACGGAAAGTGCATTTATTGCGACCAGACGGCAAAGAACAAATAACTTATAAATATAAAAAGGCGAGGATGCTGATTTTACTCAATATCCCCGCTTTTTTATTGCGAAAATTCTTTTTATTTATCCTTTTTTCTCTTCATCTCGCTTGCCGTTTTAAGATAAAGGTTTATCACACTTTCAAGACTCTCCGAGAGCGCTGTACGAAGCTTTGAGGGAAGCGACTTTGATTTTCTGTAAAGTCTGAGAAGCTTTATCTCGTCGTCAGAAAGCTCGGAGCTGTTTTTAAGTATGGGCATATCGAGAAGCTCGCTGACGTTTATCTTAAAGGTTTCGGAAAGCTCGGGTAAAATTTTCATATATGACGAAGAAAGACCTCTGCGCCAGTTATTGACGGTTTTCGGCATAAGCCCAAGCGCACGCTCAAAGGCAACGTCGCTTTCAAATTCGGATTCAACCAGAGAGATTATCCTCTCTCTTATCTTTTCATATCCCGTGTCCTTCATCTTTTAGCCTCTTTTCGCTTTCGATTTGGGATTCGGTTTTTTCTTTTTGGGTCTATCCGTTGAAAAACCGATTTTTCCTATCTTCTTTCCAAGGGAATAATACTCGCCGTGAGCGTAGGTGATAAGCCCCGCCCTCTCGTAGCAGATTCTTCCCGTTTCGTCAATTAAATCCTCGTCGCAGGAAACGTTTACTATATCAGCCATAAAAATATCGTGAGTTCCGCTTTTTATAACCTCAAAAACCTTACATTCAAGAGAAAGGGGCGACTCGGCAATAGTCGGCGCTCCAACGCACTTACTTTCGGTAGCGGTAATACCGCATTTTTCAAATTTATTGACCTTTTTGCCTGTATATATTCCCGAATAGTCGGTAGCAAATGCGAGCTTTTCCGTGGTGAGATTTATAACGAATTCCCCCGTCTTTAATAGAAGCTCGTGCGAATGTCTTGACGGGCGCACGGAAATATAAGCTCTTGGCGGGTCAGTCGATAAAATACCGCACCAGCCGATAGTTATAATGTTTTTCTCTTCCCCGTTGCCAACGCTGACCATAACGGCAGGCAGTGGCGCCATCATAGCGCCGGGCTTAAAGCTTTTTCTTCCCATTTTAATCTCCATTCTGCCGCCATCAAGGCAGCACTTATATTTCAACGAAATTCAGATGCGTTCGCTCACCGAACAAAAATGGGGTCGGGTCCCATTTTTAATTTGAATTTCTGTGCGTGAATTGCGAAATTCAAGTGTATGGAAAACTAAGTTTCACGCTTAGCATCCATTCGGAAATTCAAGCATACCGAGCCAGAGCCTTGAAAGTATCCTATCGGGCAAAATCTTAAAGAGTGTATGCTGCATCTTCGTGTACCAATTCGTAACGTACATTCTTTTTCCTCGCCTTGCCGCCCTGATACATTTTTTAACTATCTTTTCCTTGTGAAGCAGGGGCTTCATTTTTTTCGGGTGAGTGGTTTTTCCCGACTGCAACGCCTTGTCAAGAAAATCTGTTTCAACCCAACCGGGACAGAAACAGCAGGCCTTGATGCCGTATTTTTTAATCTCGTAATTCAAGGACTTCGTGTAGTGAAGAACGAAAACCTTTGAAGATGAATAAACGTTGAAATAAGGAAGAGGTGTGAAGCACGAGCCGCTTCCCAGCTGAACGATTCTTCCGCCCTTTTGCATAAACGGAATAACCATGTGTGTTATAAGAACGAGCGCCTTGGAATTTAGGTCTATCATTCTCGCTATTTCGGTTTCCTTCACCTCATCAAATGCGCCGAAAACGCCAAATCCTGCGGCATTTACAAGCCACGAAACCTTGGGCCTCTTTTCTTCAAGATTTCTCTTAAGCTCGTCAATTCCCTCTGTCGTGCAAAGGTCACAAGAAATTATACGGGCATTTACCCCAAGCTCGTCACGAAGAGCTATCATATTTTCTTTCCGCCTTGCCACAAACCAGAATTCGTCCACCTCCGGCAAGGATTTAAGCTCAAGGGCGAATTGTCGCCCGATTCCGCTTGATGCGCCCGTTATTATTGCAACAGCCATAGTTTACACTCCGTTTTTTCGTATTTTTTAACTGTTTTTGAGAAAATTTCATTTTTGTCTATTGTTTCAGCAACCAATCTGAAACATCCACAATCCTTACGCCCTCATATTGATACTCGTCGTGGCGTGTTCTTGCAATCACCATTTTAGGATAAGCGTCTTTAATTTGTAACAGCGGAGATATTTCTCTTTCAAAAGTTTTTTCATCGCTTATATTATCAGATACTTGAACGTATATTTTTTCGTTCCGCTTGATTGCAACGAAATCTATCTCTTTTTTGTATAATACGCCCGCGTACACCTCATAACCTCTACGCAAAAGCTCTATGGCAACGATATTTTCGAGAATTCTGCCATAATCCATATTTTTCGTACCAAGCTTTGCATAACGGAATGTATGGTCGCTTAAATAATATTTATCGTTGCTTGACAGGTATTTCTTCCCTTTGATATCGTATCTGCGAATTTTATAAAAAGCAAAAGCATTGCAAAGATACTGCATATACGCCCCTATCGTGTTGTGGTTAACCTTTTCCTTTGCTCCCGCCAAAGTATTTGTAATGCTTCTTGCGGAAGATAAGTTGGATATGTTATCCATTAAAAAGTCAACGACTCTATCCATAAGCTGTGTATTTCTGATTTTATACTTTTTACGAATATCTCTGACGACAAGCGTATCAAAAACCTCTGCGATATAATCGTATTTTGATTCTTGATCTTTATAGAGATACGAACCTGCCATACCGCCTTCAATCATATATTTATCAAAGGCATTATATTTGTCCTGCAATTCGAAGTATTGCATATACTCGCCGAACGAAAATGGATATACCTTGATTTCAAAAGTTCGTCCGGTAAATAAGGTAGCCAAATCCGAGCTTAAAAGAAAAGCATTCGAGCCCGTAATATAAATATCAAATTTCTCCGTTGCGTGAAGTCCATTGATGGCTTTTTCAAAGCACTCACACATTTGCACTTCATCAATAAGAACGAAGTTCTCGCAACCGTCTTTATATTTTGAATTGACATAGTCGTACAGCGCTTTATAATCCGTAAGGATATCATGCTCGGGTAAATTGAAATTGATGTGTATGATATTTGCTGTTGCATTGCTGGTTCGGATATATGCTTTAAACGCCTCTAACAATTTTGATTTGCCGCTACGGCGTACGCCTGTAATTACTTTAATATCCGGCGTTCCCATAACATTTATTATTTTTTCTAAATATTGATTGCGCTCAATGAGTTTCATAATCATCACCTCTTGTTTATATTATAGCATAATCTATTTACCAAAATCAACACTTTTTAAAAAATGGCAAATAAAAGTTTTGAGTTTATAAATAAAAAGGGGTACTATTTCCATAATACCCCTATTTTTTATTCGGTTATTATAACCCTGCGAAGCAGGATTTCAACGCGAAAGCGATTTCATCCACCGTAGGTGGATTTCACCCGTCCAAGACGGATTTAACTGCGTGACGCCCGGGGCTGTCACGCTAATCAGTGGTGGATTTTTCCTCTGGAACTCGACTTCTCATCGGGACGTATATCTCCGGCTTTGGTAAGAGCTATCTTGGTGAGAAGCGGTCCTACGAGCTCGTAGATGAGAACGGCAAAGAGGGTTATGTTTGCTACTATCGTGCCGTCAGCGCCAAGCTCGTGCGCTTTAAGCGCCATTCCGAGAGCAACGCCCGCCTGAGGAAGAAGCGTTATACCGAGGTATTTTACGATATGGTTATCGCACTTCATGAGCGATGCGGTGGTGTAAGCGCCGGAATATTTACCTACCGAACGAGCAACAATATAAACAATACCTATAAGTATTACAAAGAAATCCTTGAATACGGAAAGCTCAAGCTCTGCGCCGCTTATAACGAAGAAAAGAATAAGAAGAGGCGAGGACCATTTGTCAACCCTACCCATGAGCTCCTCGGAAAAATCACAGACGTTGCAGAAAACAGTTCCGAGCATCATACAAACGAGAAGCGAAGAAAATGCAACGTGAACTCCGCCTATCTCGAAGCTTATCATAGAAAGGGCGACGGTTAAAAGCACAAAGCAAACCGACATTGCAATTCTTTTGGTGTTTGAATGGAAAAATCGTTCGCAGAAGCTGAAAAGAAGTCCCATAACTGCGCCGAGAATTAAGGATATTACGACCTCAATAATCGGCTCGACTATAATGGAAAGAACGTCAACCTTGCCAAGACGTATTGCTTTCGCTATGCCGAAGGAGATAGCGAAAATCACAAGTCCCACGGCGTCGTCAAGAGCAACTACGGGAAGAAGAATGTCCGTTACGGGTCCCTTTGCCTTATACTGCTTAACTACCATAAGCGTTGCGGCGGGCGCAGTTGCCGTTGCTATTGCGCCAAGCACGATTGCCGCAGGAAGCGAAAGATGCTCGGGAATAATAAAATGAAGAATGATAAGCGCCGCGTCAACGACAAGCGTTGTTAGCAATGCCTGTCCTATACCTATTACCGTTGCCGCCTTGCCTATCTTTTTGAGCTGTGAAATTCTGAACTCGTTTCCTATTGCAAAGGCGATAAAGCCAAGCGCCACGTTTGAGAGAATGGAAAAGCTCTCAACCCCCTCAATAGTCGTGAACCCAAACCACGCGTCAGCGCCGTCAATAAGTCCTATAAGACCGCCGATACAAAACGGACCGATAAGCACACCCGCAACAAGATACGCAGTTACCGCGGGCAAATGAAAAATTTTAGCCACTCTCGAAAGCATAAGGCCTGCAAGAAGGGCTACCGATAATGTTAATAGCATCTGCATAATATGCACCTTCCGACGACTTCGTCACTAAAAAATTGATAATTTCAACGATATGTATTCTAGCACATAAAATTATTAATTTCAAGTTAAAAATACCACAATTTTAAGATTATTTTAGGCAAGTTTTTGTTTGTTTTAACAAAAAGGGACGTCCGTCTTGATTTGAACGGGAATTTATGGTAAAATTAAAAAAACGAATTTTTTGGGTTAGCGTGAAGATTTTTTCATACGGTGAAAATTCACCGGTCACGCTAATATATATTGCGCTGCCGCCAAGGCGGCAGATTGGAGATTAAGTATGAAAAAAACAAAAATCGTATGCACCCTCGGCCCTGCCAGCTCTACGAAAAAAATCCTCTCCCGTATGGTTGATGCGGGAATGAACGTTGCGCGCCTTAATTTCTCACACGGCACTCACGAGGACCACAAGGAAAAAATAGAGCTTATAAAAGAGGTAAGACGGGAGAAGAAAATTCCCTTGCCGATACTTCTGGACACCAAAGGTCCGGAGGTCAGAATCGGTTGCTTTGAGAACGGAAAAGTAATCTTAAATGCAAAGGATAAATTTATATTTACAACCGAGGACGTAGTCGGTGACAGCACCCGCGTTTCCGTTACCTACAAAGGGCTGTGCCGCGACCTTAAAGTCGGAGATAAAATTCTTCTTAATAACGGACTTATGTCCTTTGAGGTTAAGGAGATTTTCGATACCTACCTCGTCAGCGAGGTTGTTGAGGGCGGCGAGCTTTCCAACAGGAAATCTATGTTCTTTCCGGACAAGGTCCTTAACCTTACATTCCTTTCGGAGCAGGATAAACGCGATTTGCTTTTCGGCATAGAAAACGACGTTGATTTCGTGGCTCTCTCCTTTGTTTCCTCGGCGGAAAACGTGCTGGACGCAAAAAGGTTTCTTAAAGAAAACGGCGCGGAGCATATCGACGTTATCGCAAAAATCGAAAACCGCGCAGGAGTTCAGAATCTGCACGAAATAATGCAGGTGTCCGACGGTATTATGGTTGCCAGAGGCGACCTCGGAGTTGAAATTCCCTTTGAGGAGCTTCCCGACATACAAAAATATATCATAAGCCAGTGCCGTATATTCGGAAAGCGAGTTATCACCGCCACAGAAATGCTCGAATCAATGATTAAAAATCCCCGTCCTACAAGAGCAGAGATTTCCGACGTTGCAAATGCAGTCTATGACGGCACCTCTGCCGTAATGCTTTCAGGCGAAACCGCCGCAGGAGCGTATCCCGCAGAATCCGTCGGCGCAATGGCAAGAATCGTTGAGCGTGCGGAAAGCCACATTCAGTATATCCAGAAAATAGACGGCTTTAAAATCAAGAGCGATTCCGAGGCTCTTTCGCACTCGGCGGCAACCTTGGCGCGTGACCTTAACGCCAAGGCAATAGTTGTCTGTACCAAAACCGGCGCAACAGCCAGAATGGTATCTCGCTTCCGCCCCTCGATAAACATAATAGGAATAACTACCAACGAGCACGCTTACAGAAAGCTCGGTCTTAGCTGGGGTGTTCTTCCCGCTTTGACAGACGAATATTCTTCTGTTGATATTTTATTCTATTTCGCTAAAAAGATAGCAAAGGATTCAGGGCTTGTCAAGAAAGGGGACACCATAGTTCTGACAGGTGGTAATCCAAACGGAAAAAGTGGGAACTCTAACCTTATAAACGTTGAAAAAATAAATTAGTGTAATTTTTTATCTTATATTAGCTTAAATAAACGGGATTTGTGGGAAAGCACAGCTCCCGTTTATTTTTTTATTTTTCCTCGTTCTCGATTAAAAAACGCGCATTTTCTTCGAAAAACAAACAAAAAAACACATAATTCAAGCAAAGTGTAGAATCGAATTCAAAATACAAAAGATTTTTGGCATTTGGTGGGGATTTAATCGCTGATTGTTATAAATTATTTTATACAATGTGGGGATTAAACCCCAAATTCATGCGACTTTTCGGACATTTGCATTAAAATCCCCGATTTTCTTTCTATCGGTGGAAAAAACTATTGAATTTCGGGCAAATTTGTGGTAAAATTATAAAAGCCAAAGTTTTTTGGAGGCATTATGACTGAACTGAAAAAATACGTGGACTCTCTTATATCGGAGGGCATACCTTATATAGACGTTGTTGCCACGAAAGACGGCAAGGAGCTTGTCCGCTACTATAACGGACAGAGCGAGGTTACAGGCAAGGAAAAGCTTTTCCTTTTTTCTTGCACGAAGCCCCTGACAGTCGTCCTTGCAATGAAGCTCGTTGAAAAGGGACTTCTCTCTCTCGACGAGCCCCTTGAAGATATAATTCCCTCATTCCGTGACGTTTTCCTTGTAGAAAACGGCGTTAAGCGTCCGCCAAAAACTAAAATACTTATCCGCCACCTTTTCACAATGTCGGCAGGACTCACCTATAAAATAGCAAGGTATCCGGCAAACGAGGCGTATCTTTCACGTGGCGAAAA
>JAZORS010000203.1:0-6747 GCA_045656725.1 Eubacteriales bacterium
CAGGCAACCGAACGGCAAGAGGTTGCACGGCCCACCTCCGAGGGATTCGGCGGCGCGGCAAAGGCAGTCAGAAAGCCTGCCGTATCCAAAAAAGTCGGCAGAAACGATCCCTGCCCCTGCGGTAGCGGAAAAAAATACAAAAAATGCTGCGGAATGAGCGAATCCGCAGATTAAAACGAGAAAAGGAACGGAAGTTAAAATGGGTTTAGGCACTTTATTCATTGGATATTTTCTTATATTAAATATCGCCTATTTCGGTTTTACAGACCTTATCGCAGGTCTTGTTATGCTTCTTGGGCTTTATCGGCTTATGTCCTTGGAAAAGAATTTCAAGCTCGCTTTTTATTCCCTTATTCCCTTTTCCCTGCTCGGTCTTTTCGAGCTTGTTTTAGCGGTTCTTGAAATGTTTTCTTCCGTAAAGAATGCCGAAACCATTTCGCTTGTAACCGGAGCGGCAAGATATCTTATGATTGCGGTTTTCACCTATTTTATTCTTTCGGGAATTGCCTCGCTCGCAAACGAGGTTGATATTCCAAGACTAGAAAGAAAGGCGAAATCAACTAAAATTTACACCTCGGTTATCTTTATTTTCGCCACTCTTATGCAAACGCCCAATCTTGATAAGCTTATTACGACTTATGCCGTAACGGTTATCGCATTCGTCATTCTTTTAGCAAGCTTTATCGTCACCGCCATTACTCTTACGGTAATTTATTCGGCTTACGCGAACATCTGTATGCCCGGTGACGAAAACCGCACGACCGAGACTCCTTCGAAATTCGGTTTTGTAAACAAATTCAGAGAGTACGAAAACGAGAAGCGCCGCGAATATGCGGAATATCGGCTTTCAAAGCTTAATCAAAAGGCGAACAAAAAGAAAAAGGAGAAAAAGAAGAAATGATAAAGAGCAAACCGAACAAATTACGGCTTCTTTCTCTGTGCCTCCTGTTTCTTATCAACCCTTATATCCGGGTTATCGATATCTTACCCGATTTTATCGCCTTTTTCATTATCGCAAAGATGCTCGAAGCTCCGAGCGACTCCGCGCCTTACTTTGAAGAAGCAAGGGCCGCTTCCGTTAAGCTTGCCTGGCTATCCTTATTAAAGATACCTGCATTTATTCTGATAGTTATGATACGCTCAGCGAATACGCTTGACAACGACGTATTCGCGCTTTCCGCGCTGATGTTTGCAACGGTTGAGATCATACTTTCGGTACCTCTTATAAACAATCTTTTTTCTGCTCTGTTTTATCTTGGCGAACGCAGCGGATCGTCGGCTCTTATATCCCCGTTTGCAGTTTCGTCAAAAAGAAATCTGCGCCCCGAGGATCTTCGCAGCTACACGCTTTTTTTCGTTGTTATAAAATCGGTGCTTTCGGTTGTTCCCGAGCTGTTTTTGCTCACGGGAATGTCGGAGGACGGAACAATTGTTCCTGCGCCCCTTTCGAAGTTTTATCCTATAACCTTCATTTTCTCATTAACCGTAGTCACCGTACTCGGAATTATATGGTATATAAGGACAAAAAAATATATCGGCGCAATAAACGCCGAGGGAAATTTCGGCGACTCGATTTCCGCGCTTGCCAGCTCCAGTACGGATAAAAAATTTGAAACGAAGGTGCTTCTCAGGAAAATAAACTTTGCCCTCTCGCTTTTCGGGATAGCTTCCGTATTTACCTTCCCTCTCGCTATCTCAAACACAAAGAACGTTAACGTTTTCGCAGGATATATTTTCGCGCTCATAAGCTTTATCGCTATCTACAAGCTTAAAGCGGTCAGCGGAAAGAAATTGGCTGTTTTATCCGCCTGCTGCGGTATCTATTCTCTTCTCGCTCTTTTCTCTCTCATTTTCAGCGCAAGATTTCAGCTTAATTACGGATATCGGGAAATTGCAAACAATCCCGCGGCAAAAGCCGCTTATCTTCCCGTTATGATTTTCGCGGTTGCCGAATTTATAGCACTTTGCGTTTATATCCTTTTTGCCGTTTCGGCGCTTTATACGTTTATTCGGTCGCATACGGGATTTATAAGGAACTCTGATGCCCGGCTTATCGAAAGCACCGTTCACCGCGATGCAAAGAAAAAATGCACCGTTTATACAGTGCTTGCAATAATACTTGGCGCGCTCAAATGCACAAATGTCTTTTTAAACAGCAGTGTTTCGCTGATTAACAGCACAGTAGGAAACCAGATAGTCGTAATAAGCGTTTCGGCAATTCCCTGGTTTGGCACTCTGATAGCGTTTTTCGCGCTTGTTTTCATAGGATATTCACTCTATTTTACCCGCTATATAAAAGAAGAATGCGATATGAAATACGCGCTTGAATAAGTTGGATATTTGAACAAAACAAAAAACAGGTAATGTGTTCTCACACATTACCTGTTTTTTAACTGTCGCCTTTATGATACACTATCGGATAGCTTCTTTGCTATTCTCTCGCATTCTTCACTGCTCATTACCGAATTTTCCAAAAAAGCGCGGTTTATTGTGTCAGCGGAGGATGCAATACTGCCATTTTCAATGAATACGTCGAAAAGTCGGCAAATATCCGGAAGATTTTTGAAATCCCTTATATTCGCGGCCTTTCTCTTGTTAAAGGAAGCAATATTTTCTTCTGTGGGATTCGGCTTATCAAGAAGCTCTCTTTGATAAAGCCGTTTCTCTATTGTCCCGATGCTATCGTATATATACACTGCGAAAACGGAAAAATCAAGCTCAGATTTTTTTAAAGATTTAACACCGTTTATATCAAGAATAAGAAGTGGAATTTTTCCTTTACCGAAAGCCGAGTCTATCTCACTTTTGGGCGTTCCGTAAAACTCGGAGCCGTATTCCATAAATTCAAGAAAACCGCCACGCGCTACAAGCTCCGAAAATTCTTTTTTCGACATATAGATATATTCGTCGCGAAAGGCATCCTCCCTCGGCTTTCTTGTCGTTGCCGAGCGAATAAAAACGTATTCTTCGTTTTTTGAAAGAATATAGCTTGCGATACTTGTTTTCCCGACAGCAGACGGACCTGCCAGAACGAGTACACTTCTTTTCATAAATTATCTTTTGGGAAGTATTTTTTCTTTACCGCCCATATACATACGGAGAGCTTCCGGAATATTAACCGAGCCGTCCTCGTTAAGATTGTTTTCAAGGAAGGCGATAAGCATTCTCGGAGGAGCAACGACGGTATTGTTGAGCGTATGGGCAAAATACGTTCCATCTTCTCCCTTTATGCGAATTTTAAGACGTCTTGCCTGAGCATCGCCGAGGTTGGAGCAAGAGCCGACCTCGAAATATTTTTTCTGTCTTGGCGACCATGCCTCAACGTCGATAGATTTGACTTTAAGGTCCGCAAGGTCACCGGAACAGCATTCAAGCGTTCTTACGGGAATATCGAGGGAGCGGAAAAGGTCAACCGTGTTCTTCCAGAGCTTGTCAAACCACGCCTTGGATTCCTCGGGCTTACAAACGACTATCATTTCCTGCTTTTCAAACTGATGTATGCGGTAAACGCCTCTTTCCTCTATTCCGAGCGCTCCCTTTTCTTTGCGGAAGCAGGGCGAATACGAGGTCAAGGTTTCGGGAAGCGAGGATTCGGGAAGTATACGGTCGATAAACTTACCTATCATTGAATGCTCCGACGTGCCGATAAGATAAAGGTCCTCGCCCTCAATCTTATACATCATAGCTTCCATTTCGGCAAAAGACATAACGCCGGTTACCACGTTTGAGCGAATCATAAAGGGCGGAACGCAATAGGTAAAGCCCCTGTCAATCATAAAATCTCTTGCGTAGGAGATAACCGCGGAATGAAGACGGGCAATATCACCCATAAGATAGTAAAATCCGTTTCCCGCAACCTGTCTTGCGCCCTCAAAATCTATACCGTCAAAGCGATCCATAATATCGGTGTGATAAGGAATCTCAAATTCGGGAACAACGGGCTCACCGAAGCGCTCTACCTCAACGTTTTCGGAATCGTCGCGTCCGATGGGAACGCTGGGATCGATAATATTGGGGATAGTCATCATTATCTCGTTAACGCGAGCTTCGATCTCGGCAACCTTATTTTCTGTTTCGGCAAGCTCTGCCGCCTGCTCGGAAACGAGCTTTTTTGCCGCCTCTGCTTCTTCAAACTTTTTCTGTCCCATAAGAGCGCCTATCATTTTTGAAACCTTGTTTCTGTTGGCTCTTAAATCGTCGCAATGCTTCTTGTTTTTGCGAAGCTCCCCGTCAAGGGTGATAACCTCGTCAACAAGAGGAAGCTTTGCATCCTGAAACTTGTTTTTAATATTCTGCTTTACGATTTCAGGATTCTCTCTTAAAAATCTGATGTCAATCATTTTATATTCTCCTAAATTTTAAATTACAAACAAAAAAAGAGCCATTCACCCCATGGGACGAATAACTCCGTGTTGCCACCCAAATTACGGGCAAAAAGCCCGTCACTCAAAAGCCGATAAGGAGGCAAATCCTTGACTCGTCGCCAAATGCTCGGAAAGCGGAAAGCAATCTCCGACAGCCGCTTTCACCGCCCGCGGCCTCTCTATCAGAAGGAGCTTTTGCATTTTCTTTCGTCTTAACGGTTTTATTATACAATATTCCTATGAATTTTTCAAGGTGTTTTTAAAAAAATATAAAAAAACAATTTTTCCCGTGAATTGCGTTATTTTTTATCAAGTGAAAGCGAATTTCGGATAAAGTGAATATTTTTTCAAAAGAGGTCAAGAATCAAAGAAGTTAAATTTGAAAAAAACGAAAGGACACAAAAATGAAAAATTTTCTTTTATCTGCTTTGGTAGTATTACTTGCTACCGTATTTATCGCGGCAATGCCAACAGAAAAGGAAGCGGCAATTTATGAGGACACGTTGCGCTTACATATCCTTGCCAATTCCGATTCGGAAGAGGACCAGGAATTAAAGCTTAAAATACGCGACGGAATACTTGAACGCTTCGGCAAAAAGCTCGAAAAACTTGATTCGACAGAGGACGCAAAGCTTGTTTTGCTTCCGATTCTGCCCGAAATTGAAGCGTGCGCGGAAGAGATTGCCGCAGACTCAGGATTTCAGTATTCGGTTAACGCCCGGCTCAACGAGGAATGGTTTGACACTCGCGAATACGACGGCTTTACCTTGCCAAAGGGCGTATATAATTCGCTGATTATTGAAATCGGAGAGGCGGAGGGCAAAAACTGGTGGTGCGTTATGTTTCCTCCTCTGTGCCTTGATATTGCTACGGAAAACGCGCCGTCGGACGATGCGCTTATAGACTACACAAATGAGGAAATCAAGCTTATTTCAAAATCAAAATACAATATAAAGTTCAAAATTCTGGAATTATTAAGCGAAAGCATCAAATAAGATTTAAAAAAGGTTGATTTCTCCTTTTCTTTATGGTAAAATAAAACAAAAAGCCGCATACAGCGCTTTCTTGCGCTGAAAATTGCCGGCAGAATGGAGGTTTATATGTCGGAAAAAGCAAACAGCATAAAAGTTGTAGCCGAGAACAGAAAAGCAAGACACGACTACTTTGTAATCGAAAATTACGAATGCGGCATAGAGCTTTTCGGCACAGAAATCAAATCCATTCGTAAAGGTAATTCAAACCTTAAAGACTCGTATTGCGAAATAGACGGGGGCGAGCTTTTTGCCCTCGGTATACATATAAGTCCTTACGAACAAGGCAATATTTTCAACAAAGATCCCCTGCGCCCAAAAAAGCTCCTTATGCACAAAAAAGAGATAATGAAGCTCGCAGGACTCGTTTCGCGTGACGGTTATACCCTTATTCCCTTGTCCCTTTATTTCAAAGGTTCAAAATTAAAGGTGGACCTTGGGCTTTGCAAAGGTAAAAAACTTTACGATAAGCGCGAGGATATTGCAAAAAAGGATGCCGCAAGGGATATTGAGCGCCATATGAAGGGCGGCGCGAAAAGCGATTTTTATTAAATTTGTATAAAGAAACGACAGAGGCACTGTTTTTTCAACGCTTCTGTCGTTTCTTATTCGCTTATGCCCAAAGGAAGCAGCCCTTTTATTTATTCAAATCCGTATTCCTTAAGATTCGGGAAAACAGGCCTTGTCATTATGTCACACACTGCCGACGCCATTTCGGGAACGGGAGTTTTAAATCCGTCCTTATACCAATCTATCATAATGAAAATAAGTCCGGCAAATGCGTATTTCATCATAAGCGCGCGTTTTTGCTTATCGGCTTCGCCCATAAATTTTTCTACGCTCACCCTATCCTCTACCGGAAAGCGCACAGACACCTCAATGAAAAAGCCCATAAGCTCATTTCTGTTAAGAATATCGAGCATCTTTTTCTTTGACTTCCAGAAGCTGAAATATTCCGAAATCTCCTTGTGCAGACTGCGGTTAATAAGCTCGCTCGGCGTCTTTGCAAATCCGTCGTATTCACCGAGGGTATGCTCTATAAGAGCATAAAGGGCATCGTTTTTACTGTCAAAGTAACGGTAAAACGCCTTCCTCGGAATCTCGGCAAATTCGCAAAGCTCCGTTACTGTAAGCTCGTCGAAACGGCGAAGCTCCAAAAGCTTCAAAAGCGCTTTTTCTATTTCCCTTTGCCGTTTTGCAGACTGTTCGGTTTTGCAAAGCTTATACACCTTAAATCTCCCTGTTTCCGTTTATTTTCATTCGCTGTGGTGCCGCAAGGCAACACGGTTAATTTTAGGCAAGAGTGAATAATCCGAACCCGCTCTGAATCCTTAATTTGTAGCGCTTTCGGC
>JAZORS010000204.1:0-7403 GCA_045656725.1 Eubacteriales bacterium
TTGGCTCACAGAACGACATGGCTACGATCCGACTTGAGAAGCTCGCTTTCGTTTATGCCCTCTCCAAGCGGAATAATATCGGAAACCTCAAGCTGTCCGTAAGTAAGAGTTCCCGTTTTGTCAAAGGCAACAGTCTTTACCTTGCCCATTTTTTCGAGAGCTTCTCCCGACTTAATTACAATTCCGTGCTTGGTTGCCTGGCCTATTGCCGCCATAATTGCGGTGGGTGTCGCAAGAACGAGGGAGCAGGGGCAGAATACTACGAGAACGGTCACGGCGCGGACTATATCCTTCGTTATTATTCCCGTAAGAATGGCAACGAGCATTGCCGTAGGCACAAGCCAGCTTGCCACCTTGTCGGCGATTCTTTCCATAGGCGCTTTTTTATCCTCGGCTTCTTTTACCAAGCGGATAAGCTTTTGTAAAGAGCTGTCACCGCCGACCTTGGTTGCCCGAATATCTATGACTCCAAAGCGGTTGACTGTTCCCGAAAACACCTCGTCACCCGCGCATTTGTCGACAGGCAGGGATTCACCGGTCATAACAAATTGGTCGACAGAGCTTTCGCCGTTTACCACAACGCCGTCAACCGGTATGGCTTCGCCGGGAAGAATTCTTATAAGGTCGCCCTCGCGTATTTCTTCGGCAGGGACGGTTTCTTCCTTGCCGTCTTTGATGCGCCGCCCTGTCGTTGGGGTGAGGGATATCAGATTTTTCAGGCCGCGTTTTGCTCTGTCGGTTGTCAGGTCTTCAAGAATTTCACCGAGCGCCATAATAAAGGCAACCTCGCCTGCGGCAAAAAGGTCGCCTATTGCCGTTGCCGCTATCATTGCAACGCTGATAAGGAGCGCCGATGAAATTTTTTTAATGCCCGAAGCCCAAATGAGCTTTTTTATGGCGCTGTAAACAAGCGGTGTTCCCGAAATAATAACGCTTATCAAAGCAAAATCAAAGGGCGGCTTCAATTCCGTCAAATCAAAAATAAAGCTGAGCAAAAGAAATATGCCGGACAGTAGAGTCATCTGCCAAGCGGACAAAAAAGAAATGATTTTTTTCATTGTTTCCTCCAAGGTAATATTGACACATATTTTGTTTTTCGGTATAATATATTCGTTACCGAACAATTTGTACAGTATAATTATATCGGTAATTCTTTTTAAAATCAACACTCAATTAGGTATAATTGTATAATACCGAACAAAATCGGAATTTTGTATGGGAGAAAAATTATGGACAGACGGCAAAGAAAAACGAGAGAAGCAATTTTCGAGGCATTTACACGGCTTCTTGAAAAGAAAAGGTATAGCGAAATAACCGTTCAACAGATAATTGACGAGGCTGACGTTGGCAGGGCAACCTTCTATTCTCATTTTGAAACGAAGGATTATCTTCTCAGGGATCTTTGCGAGGAGCTTTTTGGTCATATAATTAACACGGCTATGGGTGCGCCAAATGAAAATAGCCGATATTCGTGCCAAACGTCACCGTCGGAATCGGTGTTTTTACATCTTCTTTGGCACTTGAAAAAGAACGACAGAAATATACTTTCGCTTCTTTCCTCGCACAATAACGAGCTGTTTTTGGGATATTTCAAAACGAATCTCAGGCGCCTTGTTGAAATAAGGGTTGTGGGCGAAAATAAAACGGTGGCCACAGGAATTCCAAAGGATTATCTTGTAAATCATCTTGCCGCTTCATTTGCCGAAACTCTTAACTGGTGGATAGGCGGAGGAATGAAGGAAAGCCCGGAGGAGCTGTACGGATATTTCGAGCTTGTGACAAGCTTCCCGGACTCTTTGACTTAAAGGGAAACGGCAGATTTGGGCGCGCAAGGGTTCTTTTAAATAATGCATCAAATGCAAACAATAATTTGCATTTGCGCAACTTGCGCCGCGAATGGCGGCTAGGATACTTTGCACAATGGGGGAAGCTGTGTTTTGTGCAAAACGCAGAAAAAGACATTTGGTTGTTTTTTGTTACTTTTTGCGTCTTGACTTAATATTTTTTTTATGTTATTATAATGTACGTTAAAGTGGCGTGATTATGATTATTCTCCTTTTCTATTGATTTGGAGGATTTTCGGTAATCCCTTTGTTACTCTTTGAACAAGGCGATTTTTAAGAAAACACAGAGGGTACGCAAAGCTTTTACTTCCGCCTTTTATGACCCTCACAGGCGGAAGAAAATAAAGGGTCAAAACACAAAAGGAGATAAACTATGAAAAAAAGAATCATTTCCGCTATTCTTACTCTTGTTATGATTCTCGGTGTAGTTTGCGTTCTTGCTTCCTGCGGCGGCTGTAAAGAGCACGTCGACGCTAACAAAGACGGCAAGTGCGATAACTGCGATGCTACGGTAGAGGTACCGGAATGCGACGAGCACGTTGACAAGAATAAAGACGGCAAGTGCGACGTTTGTAAGAAAAAAGTTTCAAGCGGTGGCGGCAGTGAAGAGTGCGACGAGCACGTTGACGACGATGAGGACGGCGAGTGCGACGTTTGCGGCGAAGAACTCGAAGAAGAAGCCGCTTTTTACTGGGATGACGTAACGTTCATCTTCCAGATGTCGAACAACAACTCTAACGAACAGCTTTCTTCCGGCTGCGCAAGATATCTTGCGGGCGAGCAGAAGGCGCTCAAGCCTTATGAAGAGGATACCATCGACGAGATGATCGACGACAGAAACGAAGAGGCGATGGAATACGCTAACGTTTCCGATATTGACTATCTCTACTGGGATAACACCTCCGACTACGGATGGTCCAACGCAAGCTTGGTTATTATTAAGGAAACCTCTTCCCACGATACGACAGGTCTTCCCGACGTATACATAAACTTCGTATACGATATGGTTGCCTGCTCACTTCAGGGCTGCTTTGCTAACCTTTACGGAACCGTAAGAGGTATGAAGAATAACTACTTCCCCTTCAACGAATTCCGCGATGCGGTTGACGAGGGTGAATTCGACGAAGTTGAAATGGGTAACGGTTATATGTACGAGTATATGACGACTCTTACGCTTTCCAAGCACAAGATGTACGTTCTTGCTTCGGACTACTTTACCGACCTCGTTCGTGCTTTCTACGTAATTCCCGTTAACATCAAGCTTCTTGAACAGGTTGGTATGGAGGTTACCGGCGACATCGTAGGTAACGGCGACGGATTTACCGTTGAGGACTTCTATGAGGAAGTTAAGCAGAGAAAGTGGACCTATAATAAGCTTGCCGCATACAGCGAAGCTGTTTATAAGGATAACGAAAACCCCGGTAAGAAGGATATAAGCGATACCATCGGATTTGCTCTTGCAGAGAGCGGTCTTGCAGGCTCCGGTTTGATTTACACCACAAGCTGTACAATCATTAACAGAAACTGGAACTCCGATCCTAACGTTCGTGACTACGAATACTCATATCCCAGCGAGAATAGCCAGCTTTACGATATAGTTGACCAGATAACTGTTCTCTTCGGTAAGACGGGTGTTCTTGGTGTAACTGATGACGCTGCTAGTGCCGCAGGTGAACCTTCTAACGAGATTCTTATCAGAAAGCGTTTCAGTGACGATACGGTTCTCTTCGGCGGTATCATTCTTGTTGGTTCTCTTGAGGAACAGGATTATCAGACGATGAGAAAGACCAAGGGCTTCGGCGTTGTTCCCGTTCCGCTTTACAGAGATGATACAACCGACAACTATCTTACTCAGATACATAACGTTGGACGTGCGGGTGCTATCTCGGTTAAGACTCAGAAATTTGAGCAGCTTACCGCATTCCTTGATTACCAGTCCACGCATTCTACTGAAATCCTTGACGAGTACTACGAGATCGAGCTTCAGTACAACGTTGCCGGCGGTTCAAAGGGCACCATCTACATGCTTCAGTACATTCGTGATAACGTACGTACCGCATTTGATAAGACCTTCGAGGATGCTATCGGTGAATTCTACGGTAAGCAGAAAGAGCGTTGGCACACCAAGCTTTATACCAGCGGTTTCAACATGGATATCCGTGGTGACTACCAGTCGCTTTACAATTCTAAGGAAACTGACCTTAAGAACCTGATTAAGCAGTACGACGTACTTCCCGACTAATTTGGCTTCCATATTTAGTCAGCTTTCGCCGTTTCCACGCTCGGCGTATGTTATACGCTCTTCACGTGCCAGCCGACGAAATCTTAACTAAATCTGTTTGCCAAAGTAAAATGTCAGGTAAAAAATTAATAAAACAAGAGACACTGTCTTAGGATGGTGTCTCTTGTTTTGTCTTTTTTGCGTCTATGCAATATTTAACGGCATTGGATCGAGAATTGACAAGCCGATGTGTTTATGTTAAAATAATTAGGAAAAGTGTATCCTATTTTGTTCGGGAGCGAACGAATCTGAATTTCATTAATATATTTGAACTGCCGCAAAGTCGGCAAAATGGAGATTGATATGAAAATCGTTCTTGTATCAAAATCGCCGAGAAGAAAAGATCTTCTCGGAAAACTGTTTGATGAATTTGAAATAATGGCGGCTGACGTGGACGAGAGCGTTGAAAAGGGTATTTTTCCTGTCCAAGCTGTGGAAATGCTTGCGGTGAGAAAAGGCGCGGCGGTATATTCTGAACTTACGGACGATGTCCTCGTTATATCATCGGATACGCTCGTTGAGCTTGACGGTGAGCCGCTGGGAAAACCCGAAAATGAGGATGAGGCAACATCAATGCTTCGCCGTCTTTCCGATAACGAGCACAGAGTTCATACGGGCGTTGCCGTGCACTATGGCGGCAGAGTATTCTCCGGTGTTGCCACCTCGGCGGTGAGATTCCGTAAGCTCTCGGATGCCGAAATTTTTGATTACATCAAAAGCGGTGAGCCGATGGATAAGGCGGGCGCATACGGAATTCAAGGCGCGGCAGGTAAATTCGTTTCCGGCTACGACGGCGATTTTGATACGATAGTGGGGCTTTCCGTGTCGCTTACGAAAAAGCTTATTGACGAGGCGCTTAAAGAAGCGGAAGGCGGGAGATAAAAATGACAAAAAGAGAAAAAAGAGAATGCTTGTATCTGGCGCAATCGCGCCTCGGGGAGCTTTATCCTGACGCAGAGTGCGCACTTGAATTCCAGGGGGACCCTTGGCGGCTTCTCGTTATGGGGCGGCTTTCGGCACAGTGCACAGACGCAAGGGTAAACGCCGTTTCAAAGGAGCTGTTCCGCCGATTTCCAACAGCGCGGGATATGGCTTGTGCGCCTATAACGGAGATAGAGGAGCTGATTCGCCCCTGCGGTCTTTACCGAATGAAGGCCGATAATATTAAGGCGGCTTCGGCTCTTTTGGTTGAAAAATACGGCGGTGTTATTCCTCGCGATATGGACGAGCTGTTAAAATTTCCGGGTGTTGGCAGAAAGATTGCAAATCTGTTGCTTGGTGACGTATATGGGGACCCGTGTATTGTTTGCGATACGCATTGCATCAGAATATGTGCTCGGCTCGGTATGTATCCCGAGAGCGAGAAAAATGCTGAAAAAATAGAGAGAATTCTGCGTTCCCTAATGGACGTGACACACGGATCTGAATTTTGCCACAGGATAGTTATTTTCGGAAGAGAAATATGCTCTGCGCGCTCGCCGCGCTGTGAGGAGTGCCCTCTTTCCGATATTTGCGCTTACAAAAAGCGTCTTGACGCTAAAAACAAGAAGGGCTAAAATGGCTGAAAAACTGAAAATCAAGTATCCCGTAATCGTTGAGGGAAAATACGACAAAAACACTCTTTTGCAAATAATTGATACGCCGGTGATAACCACGGGCGGATTTTCTGTTTTCAATTCGCGGGAAAAGCAGAAATTGCTTATGCGCCTTGCCGAAACGGGCGGAATCATTGTGCTGACGGATTCGGATTCCGGCGGAAATCAGATCAGGCGCTTTCTTCATAATATTATTCCGAAGGATAAGGTTTATAATCTTTATATACCGGAAATAGAGGGTAAGGAAAGAAGAAAGAAAACTGCATCTAAATCCGGCCTTCTGGGTGTTGAGGGAATGAATCGAGCCATTCTTGAAAAACTGTTTCAGCCCTTTGTTATATCCGAGGGCGTGTCAGAAAAAACGCATTTTGAAAACACGAAAATGATAACTAAACTTGACTTTTTTGAGGATGGACTCTCGGGTGGTGTCAACTCCTCGATTCTTCGGAATCAGCTTGCCCGGCACTTTGATTTACCAAAGGATATGAGCGCCACAGCTCTCATTGAAGCGCTTAACATTTTCGTGTCGTACGAGGAATATAAAAGCGCCGTTTCCGAAATTTTATCAATTAAATGACGCAAAATAAAAAAAGGCAGAGATTCCGGTGTTAAAAAAACACTCGCTTCTCTGCTTTTTAGGTATTTGACGGAAAAAGCGAAAAAATTTCAAAATTCTCTTTACTTTTGCGCGCAAATATGTTATAATGCTTTGATGATATTTGTAATAAATATAATTAATATTTTATATTGGAGGATATACCAATGGTAGAAAGACAGAAAGTTTCTATGGATGGTAACACTTCCGCCGCGCACGTGTCGTACGCATTTACGGAAGTTGCCGCTATCTACCCCATCACGCCTTCCAGCCCTATGGCTGAGGTAACAGACACATGGAGTGCGTCTAACAAAAACATTTTTGGCGAACCCGCAAAGAACATCTTTGGCGAGAACGTTAAGGTTGTTGAGATGCAGTCCGAAGCAGGTGCTGCCGGAGCAGTTCACGGTTCTCTTGCATCGGGTGCTCTTACCACTACCTACACCGCATCTCAGGGTCTTCTTCTTATGATTCCCAATATGTACAAGATTGCCGGTGAGCTTCTTCCTTGCGTAATTCACGTTTCCGCAAGATGCGTTGCTTCCCACGCGCTTAACATATTCGGTGACCATTCCGACGTATACGCTTGCCGCCAGACCGGCTTTGCTATGCTCGCAGAAACCAACGCGCAGGAAATTATGGACCTTGGCGCAGTTGCTCACCTTGCAACCATCAAGGGCAAAGTTCCTTTCCTTAACTTCTTCGACGGCTTCCGCACCTCTCACGAGGTAACCAAGGTTGCCGCTTGGGATTATAAGGACCTCGCTGAAATGGTTGACTGGGACGCTGTTCAGGCATTCCGTGACCACGCTCTTAACCCCGAGACTCCCGCGCTCAGAGGATCTGCCGAGAACGGTGATATCTTCTTCCAGCACAGAGAGGCTTGCAACTCCTACTACGACGCGCTTCCCGCTATCGTTGAGGAGTATATGGATAAGGTAAACGAGAAGATAGGCACAGATTACAAGCTCTTCAACTACTACGGAGCGCCCGATGCGGAAAGAGTTATCGTTGCTATGGGCTCTGTCTGCGACGTTGCCGAGGAGGTCATCGACTACCTTACCGCTAAGGGTGAAAAGGTCGGACTT
>JAZORS010000205.1:0-7335 GCA_045656725.1 Eubacteriales bacterium
ATAGGTGGTTGTCTTCCTAAGCCCGCTTGGCCTCCGACTTCGGCCAAGCGCAACTCTCTGCTTCTGACCACCCGAAAGAGCCTTGGGACGTCTTTCAAGAAGGTGAGATATGTCAAGAATTCTTGCAGCCTCTTCAACACGGCGCATGATTTCCTCTTTGGGAACCTTACCAAGCTTAAGGGCGAATGCCATGTTATCAAAAACGGTCATGTGAGGATAAAGAGCGTAGTTCTGGAAAACCATCGCAATATCTCTGTCCTTAGGTGCTACGTCGTTAACGTATCTGTCGCCTATGTAAAGCTCGCCCTCGGAAATCTCTTCAAGACCTGCGATCATACGAAGAGTGGTTGACTTACCGCAACCCGAAGGACCAACGAAGATAAGGAATTCCTTATCTTTGATTTCAAGGTTGAAATCCGATACGGCTACAACACCGCCGGGATACTTTTTGTAAATGTGTCTGAGTGAAAGACCTGCCATTTTAAGTTCTCCTTAAAAAATATTTTTTAACGATATAAGTATAACAAAAAAAACTATGCAAAACAAGAGGCATATATTACGATTTTCGAGCCTTTCTATTGTAGCTTTTTAACAACAAAGCGAGTTCGTTTTTCTGCATTTTCACCAAAAGATAAGCGTTTTTCTAATTTATTAGAATTTGTTTCTAATTTAATTAAAGCGGTGAAAAAATCAATAAGGGGAGCGAGTGCTCCCCTTATTACTGTTTAATTTTATTAAAAAGCGCTTCAGTTTGCCGCCTTTACGATTGCAAAAAACTTTTCAGCCACAAGAGATGCGCCTCCGATAAGTCCGCCGTCTATATTACTCTTCTTAAGAAGCTCCTCGGCGTTTTTATCATTCATAGAGCCGCCGTAGAGAATCTTTATTGCATCAGCCGCCTCTTCTCCGTAGATAAACTGAATTGCGTTTCTTATAACAGCCGATGTTTCGTCTGCCATCTCGGGAGTTGCGGTAAGACCTGTGCCTATCGCCCATACGGGCTCGTAGGCGATTATGATGTTTTTAAGGTCTTCTTCCTTTATTCCCATAAGGTCAAGCTTTACCTGCATTGTGACTATCTGGTCTGTAATACCGGAAAGCCGTTCTTCCTTATTTTCACCGAGGCAAAGGATAACTTTAAGTCCTGCTTCAAGCGCTGCTTTCACACGAAGATTAACTGTTGTGTCGGTTTCGCCGAAATACTGTCTACGCTCGGAATGGCCGATTATAACGTATTCCGCTCCTATTTCGGTGAGCATTTTTGCGCTGACCTCTCCGGTATAAGCTCCGCTTTCCATAAAATGAACGTTCTGCGCACCAACTTTTATATTCGTGCCACAGGCCGCTTCGCAAGCCGTTGCAATATCAACGAACGGAACGCAAAGAACTATATCGCATCCGTTAAAATCCTTTACCATAGGCGCAAGCTCGGCAATAAAAGCCTTCGCTTCCTTTGGCGTCATATTCATTTTCCAGTTGCCGGCTATAACTGTTCTTCTCATTTTATTTTCCTTTCGAAAAGTGACAAAAAGGATTTATCCTTTATTATTTATCAAGAAGGCAGGAAACGCCGGGAAGGTCTTTACCTTCAAGGAACTCAAGAGATGCGCCGCCGCCGGTTGAGATGTGAGTTATCTTTGAAGCGTATCCAAGCTGCTCGCAAGCTGCCGCAGAGTCACCGCCGCCAACGATGGTTATAGCCGAGCTTTCAGCAAGAGCTTCTGCTACTGCGATAGTTCCCTTTGCAAGAACGGGGTTTTCGAAAACGCCCATAGGTCCGTTCCAAACAACAGTTTTTGCATTAAGAACAGCATCGGCGAAAATAGCCGCAGTTTTAGGACCGATGTCAAGGCCCTCTTTATCAGCGGGGATTTTATCGGTATCAACGTATTCTACGTCGATGGGAGCATCAATGGGATTCGGGAAGCTATCAGCAACTGCAGTGTCAACAGGAAGAAGAAGTTTAACGCCCTTTTCTTCTGCTTTCTTCATCATTTCACGGCAGTAATCAAGCTTGGTTTCGTCAAGCAAGGATTTTCCTACGCAATAGCCGTTTGCAGCCGCAAAGGTGAATGCCATTCCGCCGCCGATTATAAGGGTATCTACCTTATTAAGAAGATTGTCGATAACGTTGAGCTTATCTGCAACCTTTGCGCCGCCAAGAATTGCAACGAAGGGACGCTCGGGATTTGAAAGAGCTTTACCCATTACGGAAATCTCTTTCTGGATAAGGTATCCACAAACTGCGGGAAGATACTCTGCTACTCCAGCGGTTGATGCATGCGCTCTGTGAGCAGCGCCGAAAGCATCATTTACGAAAACGTCAGCAAATGAAGCAAGCTCTTTTGCAAATTCCATATCGTTTTCGGTTTCTCTTGCATCAAATCTGGTGTTCTCGATAAGAACAGCCTCGCCTGCTTTGAGTGCGGCAATCTTTGCCTTTGCATCAGGGCCTACGATGTCCTCTGCGAAAACTACCTTTTCTGCGCCGAGAAGCTCGTTGATTCTTACTGCAACGGGTTTAAGCGTGAGCTTTTTCTTGTCAGCTGTTTTTGCCTTTTCAAGAAGCTCTCGGGTTGCCTTTGCCTGCTCTTCTGCGGGAAGGGCATCTACTTCCTTTTTCTCTTTTTTGGTAAGACCGAAGCCCTCGGTAAGTATGTTATGAGGCTTGCCCATGTGTGAGCAAAGAACGAGCTTTGCTCCTTTATCCATAAGATATTTGATAGTGGGAAGCGCTCCTACTATTCTTTTGTCGGAAGTGATAACGCCGTCCTTCATGGGAACGTTGAAGTCGCAACGAACGAGCACGGTTTTACCCGCAACGTCAATATCTTCAATAGTTTTCTTGTTGTAAGCTGCCATTGAAATATCTCCTTTTATTTTATAATTTTTTATATTTTACCACCAAATATAATATCACAAAAGAGGCGTTTAGTCAAGATAAAATTGTTAAAAAACAAACAAAAAAAGAATCCAAGCAAATTTTAGGGTCGCCCCCAGTGTTCCGTAATTTTTCAACGGCCTGCGCTTGAATTCCTTACTATAATTATATCATAAAAAGTCAAGCAAAAAGGAAGAAAATAAAAAATACCCTCGATTTACACCGAGGGCTACCTAACATCACTTAAAAAAGTGAAGAATTGTCCGTTAGGACATTATTATTATATTACAAAAAAACCAAAAAGTCAAATAAAAAGAAAAAAAGCCGGCAATTACGACCGGTTTTGAAGAAAAAATAAAAACCACTCCAAAATGGAGTGGCTGAGAAGTCTCGCCTAAAAGCCAAAGCGTCTTCTCTGTCAACACGCAAAAAGCTGTTGCTGCCCTGTTTGTAGGGCTAACGGCAAAATTATTATAACATAGGAGTTTTAAAATGTCAACAGTTTCGTCCGGAAGATTTTGAGAGGTGAGGGTGCGTTCAAGACTTGACAAGGAAGCTCTGTTGTGATATACTCTAATCGCAACAGGTGAGAGGGGTAATTAGGCGGAAAGAAGAATTGCGAGCAATTCAACTATCATATGTCCGTATGTAGTCAAAAAGCAATCGATTTTCCAAAGTAGCATAATTTCACCTCCCATCTGTTGAAAAATTTTTGCTTCCTCTGCTATCACGGCAGAGGTTTTTTGTCAAGTGGGATTAAAATCCGATGTTCAACTGAAGTTATCGGACGAAATATAATTTTTTACAAACCGTTCTTATAAAAACGGTGCAGACGAAATCAATCGTCTGCACCGTTTTGTTTTTATTTATTTCTTATTTTCCCGCAACGCTTACGTCCGAGATTATAACGTCGGGTGAGCCGAAATACGTGAGTCCGCCTGTAACGGCTACCTCAACCTTATTTCCAACCTCCTCGATTTTCTTAAGAAGCTCGAAGAAGTTACCCGCTATGGTGAAGGATTTTACCGCTTCGGCAATTTTGCCGTCACGAATCATAAATCCGGCACTCTGTATAGAGAAGTCACCCGTTACGGCATTTGCGCCTGCATGAAGACCGCTGTGGGAATTTACGTAAATTCCGTTTCCTACCTTTGCAAGAAGCTCGTCACGGTTAAATTCGCCTGCTTCAATGCAGAAAGCATAAGGACTTACGCCGACAGGCGCAGAATAAGAACGCTTGCTTGCATTAGCAGTGCTTTCAACGCCCGCTTTCTTTGCCGTTTCTCTGTTATGAAGAAGAGTTTTAAGAACTCCGTTTTCGATAACTGCCTTGCGGTGAGTTGCAACGCCCTCCGCATCAAAGGGTGTTCCGACAGTGCTTCCCTCTCTCATGGGGTCGTCCGTCAGGGTGATTTTAGTGGATGCTATCATCTCGCCCTCTTTGCCCGAGAGAAGAGAAAGTCCCATCTGTGCATTTTTTGCAGAAAACGCAGAAGCAAATGCGGAAAGAAGCGAACGCATTTCTTTTCCGTCGAGAAGAACGGTGTATTTGCCGCTTTCAACAAAGCCTGCGCCCACCTTTGCCATAGCGCCCTTGGTTGCTTCTTCTGCAAGCTTAGCTATATCGGTTTTATCGTCATAATCGGCAATCTCATAAGATTCCTGCATCTCACCTTTATCCGAAACGACAGATTGAGCTACGACTACGTTTATTCCACAGCTGTTTTCAAGGTCAAGTCCGTGAGAGTTAGCTATGCCAACGGTGAACGATGCCGATATAGTATTCGCTGCCGTTCCGTCGGTTACATGAGCGTCTGACGAGTAAATCTTATCCATAACGTCAAGAGCGAGTGATTTAAGTTCTGCCGCACCAACGGGTTTAAATTCCTTCATTCTCGGCGCATCATAAGACCGAGAACCTGCGAAAAGTCCGTTTTCATCAGGCTTTTCAGTGCTTATGGCGTTTTCAACGGCACGGCTGAGAAGCTCCTTCATTTCGCCCTCTTCCATAAGCTCCGAGGAAGCGTAACCCATTTTTCCGTCGTAAAGAACACGGACACATACGCCGCCGGACACGCCGGACGAGAATGAATTTATCCCTTTGTTAAGTCCTCCAACGCTGGTTTCACTTGAGGACGTATAGTAAATTTCGTATTCGCCGATACCCTTTTCTGCCGCAGCGTCGGCGATAATCTTTTTTAGTTCTGTGTAATTCATTTATCTGCCTCCTACGGTTATATTGGAAACACGGATAAGGGGCTGGCCAACGTCAGTCGGAACGCTTCCCGAGGAGCTTCCGCACATACCCTGACCGGTTGCAAGGTTGTTTCCTACCATGTCTATATCCTGAATTATCTGTGAGCCTGTTCCTATAAGAGAAGCGCCTCTTACCGGCTCGCAAATCTTACCGTTTCTTATGATGTATCCCTCGCTGACGGCAAAGTTAAATGCGCCCGTCAAGGGGTTTACAGAGCCGCCGCCCATGCTCTTTGCATAAAGGCCGTACTCAATAGAAGCGATAATGTCCTCGTTTTTATCGGGACCGTTATCGATATAAGTATTGGTCATTCTCGAGGTGGGCTCGTAGGTATAGCTCTGACGGCGTGAGTTACCCGTCATAGGCATATTCATTCTGCGAGAGCCAAGGCGGTCAACCATATAATTTTTAAGAACACCGTTCTCGATAAGGACGTTACGCTGTGTGGGATTTCCCTCGTCGTCAATATTGACAGAGCCCCATGCGCCGGGAATTGTTCCGTCGTCTATTGCTGTTACCTTTTCGTTTGCAATCTTCTCGCCGAGCTTGCCGCACATCTGCGACATTCCTATTCCGACAGAGGTTGCTTCAAGCGAATGACCGCAAGCCTCGTGGAAGATAACCCCGCCGAAGCCGTTTTCAATAGCAACGGGCATTTGTCCTGCCTTGCAGTAATCTGCGGTGAGGTTGGTTATCGCCTGTCTTGCCGCTTCTTTTCCTATGAATTCGGGGCTGAAAAGCTCAAACATCTCAAGACCCATACCACGACCGGGTGAACAAGAGCCGGACTGGTTTTCTCCGCCTGCCGACGCCGTTGCGGAAACTGCCATTCTCGTTCTTATGTGTCTATCCTCTGTCATAAGACCTTCGGTATTTGCAATCTGAATAGTGTGGTCAACGGTCATAAGATTACCCACAACCTGCGCTATTCTTTCGTCATAATTTTTAGCGTATGAGCAAGCCTCACGTACAAGGTCGCACTTTGCTTTCAGCTCTGCCGTTGAGGGATTTATTCTTACCGGGTGAATATTGGGGAAAATTCTTTCGCCGAGGGTTATTTTTTTATTAAACTCGCCCTCGCCTATCGCCTCGGCAACCGAGCGAGCGCACTTGATAAGCCCCTCACGTGAAATATCAGAGGTTGAGCCGTAAACCGTATTTACGCCCATAAAAGCACGTATTCCAACTCCGGAAACGACCTCGTCGGAAATTCCGTCTATCGCTCCGCCAAGCAAAACGATGCTTCCGTTTCTTGTTTTTTCGCAGTAAACCTCGGCAAAATCTGCGCCGGTGGAAACGGCTATACCAAGTATTTCTTCAAGTAATCTTTTATCCAGCATACTGCCTCCTGATTTTATTATTTATTAGTATCAATATAAGGAAGATAAGCCTTGAGGTAATCAAGCCCCGAAAAGACGGTGGTGAACGCCATAATCGCCATCATAACGAAAGCGAGAACGTGGTTTTCCCAAAGGAATGTGCAAACGCTTGAATCGGGAAAATAGGAAAGAATAGGCTCAAGTATAATTATAACAGTTCCCGCCATCTGCGAAACCGTTTTTATTTTTCCGAAGATGCTTGCCGCAACAACAATTCCGCTGTTGCCTGCAACAACAAGGCGCAAGCTCGTTACGCCAAGCTCACGAAGAAGAATGAGAAGAACGAGAATCATAAAAATTATTCCTTCTATAACCTCGCCCGTGATAAACATATACGCCATGATAGCAATCTGCGAGCCGATAACCATAAATTTATCGGCAAGAGGGTCGATAAACTTTCCGAAATCGGTTACGAGATTATATTTTCTCGCAATTTTTCCGTCAAGCATATCGGTAAGGGCAGTTACTATAAAGACCAAAGTAGGAACTACGAGCCCCCACAGCTTGATTTCCCGCATAAGAAGAAGTGATGCGACAAATGCGGGAACGAGAAATACTCTGATAATCGATAAAATGTTTGGAACGTTAAGAGCTGATTTTTTCATTTTATGTCCTCCGTTAAATTACAAATCCAACGAGGTCGTAATCCTGCGCCTCGCTTATTTTAACCTTAACAAATTCGCCGGGGGTTATCTTTTTCTTTGACGTGAAATAGACTCTTCCGTCAACGTCGGGGGCATCCATATAAGGGCGCCCGTAATAAATTTCGGCAACGGAATCAAAGCCCTCGGCTAAAACGGTATAGGTTTTACCGACTC
>JAZORS010000206.1:0-2018 GCA_045656725.1 Eubacteriales bacterium
TTGGGATAGGTGGTTGTCTTCCTAAGACCGCTTGGCCTCCGACTTGTGTTTCGGGAGGTCAAAGAACTTTCTTTACCTATCCCGGAACAAGCGCTGACTTTGGATATTCCGACGTTAACTTTGATAAAATCAATGCAAAAATCCTTCACCTCGGATATTTCCTTTTGCTTGACAAAATAGATGCAGGTGACGGACTTACTATTCTCAAAGAAGCAAAGCGCCGCGGTATTCTTACCTCGATTGACCTTGTAAGCGAAAATTCAGACAGATACAAGATCGTTTTGCCTTGCCTTCCGTACGTAGATTATCTTATAATCAACGAAAACGAGGCGTCAAAGCTGACGGGTATTCCCGCTACTGACGAAAATATGCAGAAAATAGCGGAAGCTCTTATGAATTTCGGCGTCAAGGAAAAGGTAATTATTCACATGCCAAGCTACGCTTGCGCTCTCTCGAAAGAGGGATATACCGTTGTTCCGTCTTACGATATTAGTAAAGATGAAATAGTTGGAACTACCGGTGCGGGCGATGCTTTCTGTGCGGGTGCGCTTCTTGGAATCTACGACGAGATTCCCGACCGTGATATACTTGAATTTGCTTCTGCAGCTGCCGCAATTTCCTTGACCGCGGCTGATGCAACAAGCGGAATTATTACGGAAACTGAAATAAAAGAACAATTCCAAAACAAAACCAGAAAAAGTTTATGCTTATAAATCCAAACAGGAAAGCATAAAACGGAGGACATTATGAACAAAATAAGATGGTGTATTATCGGTGCCGGCGGAATAGCAGACAGAAGAGCAATCCCCGCGCTTTTACTTGATCCGTCTAACGAGATAGTTGCTCTTATGGATAAGGTTCCCGAGGTTGCAAAGACCGTTGCGGAAAAATATTCAGTTAAGAATTACTACTCCGACGTTGAAACCATGCTCTCCGAGAACGAATGTGACGCAGTTTACATCGGAACGCCCGTTTTCTGCCACTACGATCAGGCAATGTCAGCGCTTTCTCACGGCGTTAACGTATTTATGGAAAAGCCCCTCACTATGAATGCAGAAGAGGGTGAAGCACTCATCAAAGCATTCAAGGAAAAAGGCAAGCTTCTCGTTATCGGATATATGATGGGTTATCATAATCTTCATAAGAGAGCGAAAAGCATCATCAAAAACGGAAAGCTTGGCGACGTTGTCAACGTAAGATTCCAGTTCTCTTGCTGGTATCCCGACATTCCGGGCGCTTGGCGTCAGAAAAGAGCTTTAAGCGGCGGCGGTTGCATAATGGACCTTGCCGTTCACTGTATGGAGCTTTTCCATGCGCTTACGGGCGACGATATTGCTGATATTCACGCTTTCTACGATACCAAGACCTTCTCTTACGAGGTTGAGGACTGCGCATGTATTTCTTTCAGGTCAAAGAAAGGAATACTCGGCCATATAGACGTTAACTTCAACATTCCCGACTCGGCGGCTGTTTCCAAGGTCGAGATTTACGGAACAAAAGGAAGCATCATAGCAGAGGGCACTCTTGGTCAGGAAGAAGTCGGAAAGCTCAAATACATTTACTCTCCCCAGGGTGATTACGAAGCAGCTCAGACCCGTAACGTTACCAAGGCTAAAAATTACTACGGTAAAAAAGGTAACATTTACTTGAAGCAATTTACACGCTTCACTGACCTTATTGCAAAAGGCAAGCTCGATTACAGCTCCGCAAGACAGGCGCTTAAAATCCAGAAGCTCTGCGATAAGATATACGCTGAAAACAAGTAATTTTTAAAAAGCAAGAGGCACTATTCAAAATAGTGCCTCTTTTTTCAAGCTTTAGACAAGCGAATCTATGCTGACGCCAAAAATCTCCGCAAATGCTTTCAGCTCAATATCGGTGACAAATCTTTTGCCGCATTCTATTCTTTGCACGGCGTTTTTAGCAATATCTATACCGATTAACTGCATTTTATCAGCAAGAGCTCTCTGGGAAAGCTTCGTTGGATAACTTAATCTTAGATTGCGAATCTTCTCACC
>JAZORS010000207.1:0-3483 GCA_045656725.1 Eubacteriales bacterium
TGCTGGTGTGGCTCAGTTGGTAGAGCAGTTGATTCGTAATCAACAGGTCACCGGTTCGAGTCCGGTCACCAGCTCCACTTTAAAGAGGATCTTCGATCCTCTTTTTTGTTTTTTAGAGCAACACTATTGATTATACAGCAAAACGGCAAAAAAATCAACATATAAAATTGCAAAGATAGAATTAATATGGCGAGATACTCTTAACGGAGCATCTCGCCAATTTGTGTTTCTCTTATTAAATCAGCTTAATTTATGGAAAACACGCCTTATCACCTCAAACGGCAGCACGGTAAAAGACAAAAGAATAACCGTTAGCATTTCTTTTGGCAAGAGTGGCGTAGTTCTGAATGCAGATCCGCCAAAATATATCATAAAGACCTGTATTACCGCAATTAAGCAAATAATAAATATGAAAGATTTGTTCTTCCCTATGTTTGCGAAAATCCACAGTCGCTCGCATCTTGAGCCAAAGCAGTTAAACAGCCCCGAAAAAATAAACAGAGCGTAAAATGCCGTCATAAGATACAAATTTCCTTCGGATTGACGGAAAAACGATTTAATAAAGTCGAATTTTAAAAATGCAAAGCACAAGAACAAGGTATATGCTCCGGTAAAGGCAATCTGATGCAGAATATCACGCGAAAGAAGCGGCTCATTTCTCTTTTTCGGCTTCTCTTTCATATAATATTCAAGCGGCGGCTCGCCCGCGAATGCCAACCCTCCGAGAGTATCCATTATTATATTGACCCAGAGCATCTGAATGATCGTTATCGGACTGTCAATTCCGAGGAACTGCCCTATAAGCGACGTTCCGCACGCGGCAAGATTCATCATCAGCTGGAAGCATATAAATTTTTTTATAGACTTAAAAATCGTTCTTCCGTAAAGAATAGTTCTGTTTATTGCAAAAAAGCTGTTGTCGAGAATTACGATATCACCCGCGCTTTTCGCAATATCCGCTCCGCTATCCATCGCAAATCCGATATCCGCAAGTTTAAGTGATGGCGCATCGTTTATTCCGTCACCGGTCATTCCCACAACAAGCTCAAGCTCCTGTGATAGCTTGACAAGACGGGTTTTGTCTTGCGGCAGAGCCCTTGCCAAAACGGCAAGGCGAGGTAAGATTTTTTTAACCTCATCGTCGCTCATTTTTCTTAATTCATCGGAGGTTATAACGCTTCCGTCAACTTCGTTTTGCAAAATTCCGCACTCTCTTGCGACAGCCGCCGCGGTATCCTTTGAATCTCCTGTAAGCATGACTATCTGAACACCCGCGCCCATAACTCCGCGTATTGATTCCCTGACCCCTGCCCTCAACTTATCGCGCATAACAATAAGCGCGGCAAAAATCAATCCGTCATTTCCCTTCTCACTGTATCCTACGCAAACGACGCGGCAGCCCTTTGCGGCATAGTTTCTGAACTCCTGTTCAATTTTTATTCTGTCAAAATTTATTATTTCACCCGTTTCGGAAAGCGAATATTTTGATTTTGAAAATATATATTCCGGCGCACCCATAATCACATTCAGTCCGTCTGCAAAGACTACCTTGGAATATTTCTTTTCGCTGGAAAAAGGAGTTTTTTCTTTGATATTCACGTGATGCTTTACTGCATCTTTAAAAAAGGTTTTAACCGCTCTGTCCGTTCCGTTTCCACCTATAAGCTTATCGCCCGAAATTACGGAATCGGTATTATATTCGGCGCACAGCGATAAAATTTTATACAGCTTCTCCGCGCGTTTTAATTGAGAACTCGAAGAATAGCTTTCATCGGCAGAAATTATCTTATCACATTCAAGATTTCCCGTTGTTATCGTTCCGGTTTTATCAGTAAAAAGAATATTCATCGAGCCGGCGGTTTCAATTCCGACAAGCTTTTTGACGAGAATTCCGTCGCGCAGCATTTTCTTCATATTAGCGGATAAAACCACCGTCACCATCATCGGCAGCCCCTCCGGTGCGGCAACGACTACCACGGTTATCATAAGCGTCAGCATATGTAAAAGAATAGAAAACAGACCCTTATAATCTCGGAGTGTATTCAATATTCTCGTCCACACAAAGCCGTTATCTACTACGACCGTATTGAATAAATACGCAAATCCGACGAGCACAGCCATAATATAGCCGATGCGGCTTATTTGCTTGGCAAGCCTCCCAAGGCGAAGCTTCAAGGGGCTGATACGGGTTTGTGTCTGAACGTCCTTTGCAATCATACCGTAATAGCTTTCAGCTCCCACGCGGCAAACTCGCATTATTCCGTAGCCGTCTGTGACAATAGTTCCCCTGAAAACCTTATCTTCCGCCGTAAGCTCCCACGAGCCGCTGTCTTTTCCCGCTATTTTCCTAACCTCGCGGCTTTCTCCGTTAAGTGCCGACTGGTCAAGCTTCATCTCACCCGAAACGAGTATTCCGTCCGCCTGTATCTTTTCTCCGCGCGACAGATACACTATATCGCCAACCACAAGCTCTGACGGTAAAATTTCTTTCAATTCCCCATCACGCAAAACCTTAACGGAGCTTGACTCTCCGTCCTCGCTGATTTTTTTGAACGCCTTTTCGCTTCCGTATTCGGATAAAGTAGAAACCGTGCTTGCTATTAAAATTGCCGCGATTATTCCGCCTATTTCAAGATAATTTACTTGTCCGAAGCTGAGTATCAGCTCAACGCTTACCGCAATAATGAGTATTTTAATTATCGGGTCATTGAGATTTTCAAGGAATCTTCTGAAAAAACCGCGTCCCTTTTCCTTTTGCAAAGAATTATCTCCGTGTTTTCGTTTGGAAAGCTCAACCTCCGAAGATGTGAGTCCCTTTATTTCTTTTACCATTATATCCTCCGTTTTTATTCTAATGAATTATATGACGGAAAAAATATTATAATGATAAAAATGACGAGCAAAAAGAGAGAGCAAATCGGTTTGAATACCGAAATGTTCTCTCTTTCTCTCTTTACTGCGTGATATTCCGCCTGAACATCACGCTATTATAAGAACCCGCAGTGGCCGTGTATCGCGATTTTTAACCCTGTATTTACAGGTGGGTGCTCTCTCCGTTTCTTTGCGCTTCCAACGTCCGATTACGGAAGTTAAAAAAGTTCCGGTCGGGAGGCCTGCATCCCAAAACGGAAGCCCAAGCTCCCTTTAATTGCGTGTAGGTTCAAATAAGCGATATCACGCACCCCGCAGGAGAAATTTTACTGTTTGTCGTAATCAACCTCTCCGAAAAGAACGTCGTTGAAGTAATCCTCACATACCTCAAACTCATCGTCATTTTCGATGGTTGAAAATACGAGGTCCTCGCCCTCTCCCGTAACGGAAAAAATTACGTATTCGTCGGTTTCCTCGTCAAGCTCTGCAAGCGCAAAATAGCGCTTACCGTTGATTACAGCCTCTTCAAGAAACTCAAATTCAATTTCCTCGCCCGTTTCCTCATCTGTAAGAGTGTAAACGAGAATTTCCTCTTCCGCCGGATTCTGATTG
>JAZORS010000208.1:0-17365 GCA_045656725.1 Eubacteriales bacterium
GATCCGACTTGGTTATGCTTCTTATCAGCGGTCACAACAAGGCTCGTGCGCTTCGCCACTGCATCGAAGGCGGCGTAGATCACGCTTGGACGATCAGCGCATTGCAGCTCCATAAGGACGGCATCATCGCTTGCGACGAAGCCGCTTGCGGAGAGCTTAAGGTAGATACCTACAAATACTTCAAAGAAATTTACAAAAACGAGAAATAATCAGGTTTGTCGCGTTTAGCCGAAACCGAATAAAGAACAGAGTGGCATTGTTTAACACAGTGCCACTTTTTATTTTTCCGCAGTTTTAATGATATTAAGATTTCATTTCATATTATTTCTATTATATTGCAGTTTTTCTTCCACTCGGTGCGGAAACGGCAATTTTCATTTCGAATCCACTTGTCCCAAAGTTTCTGCTATGTTAAAAATACGCTAAAAAACGTGTTTTTCGCTGTATTTTCAGCTTTTACATTGTTTTTACTCAATTTTCGACAGGTGGCCCCGTGTAAGTTTTTTGGAAATTCATTCATCTGATACAATTAAATTTTGTAAACTAAACTATGCATTTATCACCTATATACACCCCGAAATGTCATAAATAGAAGCAGCTTGGTTTTCAACGCGGCAAGTTGAAACGATACGTTTTACCGGCTGCCGTTTTTTCGTAAAACGCGGATAACACTCGGTGTTTTCAGATAAAGCTACACGCTGCGCAAACCTCTTTTCGCGGCAAGCGAGTGCAAACTGTTGTTTGAATAATTTTGGAAATGTCTAAATAATGCTTGATATTTCGACAAAATTGTGCTACAATTAATCGAATAGATAAAATGCGCACGCGTGCAGATTCTGCAGAAGTGCCACAAACAGAAAGAGGAAACTAATAATGAACGTGAACAATCAGAAAGCCGATAGCAAGGAATTTTATACAATTGACGTTGTTCATATTTTTAAGTGCATCGCAAATAAGATATGGATAGTCGTAATCACAAGCATTCTGGCGGCAGTAGTCGGATTTGTGCTTTCGGCATTTCTTATAACGCCCAAATATTCGTCTTCGTTGATGCTCTACGTCAATAACGTAAACAACAACACATCAGGAAACACCACCGTTAGCTCTTCTGAGCTGAGCGCGGCGCAAAGTTTGGTTAAGACCTACGGTGAGATCCTCAACAACCGCACGACACTTGATCTCGTTATTGAGCAGGTTAATAAGGACGGACGCGCCCTTGATGAAACCATTACTTATCGCGAACTTTCGAAAATGATAGAATCCTCAGCATCAAACAATACCGAGGTCATGGTCGTTACCGTTACTTGTGACGATCCCGAGCTTGCCGCAGATATAGCAAATGCTATATATCCTGTTCTGCAAACCAGAATAGCGGAAATAATCACTGGAGCATCGGTTAAGAAGGTTCAAGACGGTTATGCCGATTATGATAAGGTTTCTCCCAGCATAGTTGCATATTCTGTCATGGGCTTTATTGTCGGCGCACTCATATCCGCGCTTGCTATTGCTATTTCCGCAATGCTTGATAAGACCATACACAACGAGGAGTATGTTCTTCAAACTTTGGGTTGCCCGGTTCTTGCAAAGATACCCAATCTTATTGACGTCGACGACTCAAAGCATTATTACCGCCGTTATTATTCATCCGACCACCGCAAGCACCGCGATTACAATCAGATTCAGGCGCAGGCCGAGAAAAAGGAGGGTAACTGATTATGGCATTTTTTAAGAAAAACAAAAACAACGCTGCGTTTTCTGCTCTCGAGTCGCAGAAGACTCTGCATAAAAATCTTGATTTCACCGCAACCGAGCAGTACAAACTCCTTCGTACCAACCTCGCCTTCACTCTTCCCGGCGATCTTAAGTGCCCCATAGTCGGTGTTACCAGCTCTATAAAAGGCGAAGGCAAGAGTACCACCGCAATCAACCTTTCCTACGTTCTTGCAGAAAAGGGCAACCGCGTTCTTCTGATAGACGGCGACCTCCGCATTCCCTCTCTTGCAAAAAAGCTTGATATAGCCAGCACGCCGGGTCTTACCGATTTTCTTATGGGTAACAGCGTTGATATTGAGAGCTTTCGTACCGCTATTGCTGACAACTGGTATGTTCTTCCTGCCGGAAATATACCCCCCAACCCCTCAGAGCTTCTCGGTTCTTCCCGTATGGAGGCAGTGCTAAACAACTTCAAGGAGATGTTCGACTTTATAATCGTAGACCTGCCTCCCGTTAATGTCGTTTCCGACTCGCTTTCAATTTCCGGCTTCATCTCTGGACTTATACTCGTTATTCGCGAGGAATATACCGAAAAAGGCGATCTTGAACACTGTTTCAGACAACTGGAATTCTCGCACGTAAAGGTTCTCGGATGCGTTATAAATGAGTCGAAGAGCGAGAATGGCGCATATGGCAAGTATAGGCACCACCGCTATTACAGATACAAATATAAAAAGTATAACTACAACGATTACTATTCGAACCGCCCCACTAATTTTGAGCAGTCCGATCTTACGGCAAAAGATAATCAGACAAACGCTTGATGCTTCAAATTTCGAGAGCAAACTCCTTTTGTTACCACGTAAACTATTGTGTAAGGCGGAAAACGTATGATAGATTGGCATAGCCATATACTTCCGGAAATGGACGACGGAAGCAAAAGCGTAGATGAGAGCTTACAGATGCTCCGCATGCTTTCTGAGCAGGGTGTCGGTCGCGTTATTGCGACTCCGCATTTTTATGCGAATAACGAATCTGTGCAGAATTTTATTATGCGTAGAAGAGAATCCTACGAAAAGCTCTCAACGCATCTCTTTGAAGGTGCGCCCGAGATAGTGCTCGGCGCAGAAGTCGCATATTATTCGGGAATAAGCAGACTCCCTAACCTTACCGAGCTTTGCGCAGAAGGAGGGAAATGTCTTCTTTTGGAGATGCCCATGTCCAGATGGACCGAATATACCGTCAAGGAACTCGAAGAGCTTGCAATGCACGGCAGGATCAATCTCGTGCTTGCTCACATCGACAGATACCAGCACTTTCAAAGCTCCGCAACGTGGGCAAGACTTTGCGACAGCGGTTGTATAATGCAAGTAAACGCAAGCGCGCTGTTAAGTTTTTCCACGCGGCGCAGAATGATAAAGCTTATGAAAAATCAGTCTGTGCACTGTGTAGGTTCAGATTGTCATAACGTCACCGCCAGGGCGCCTCGCATCGGTCACGCATACGAGATAATAGAAAAAAAGCTCGGCAAAGGATTCATAAAAAAAATAGTAGACTTCGGACTCTATCTTCTCAATTAACTGCAACACCCGGGCATACCGCAAAAAAAACAAAACGCAATACAAAAATCGGCAAAGACGCATCCACGCCTCTGCCGATTTTTTTACTTTTATATTAGTAAATATTTGTGCTCAACACTCCGAAACACACGGTTCTTTGCAAACGTACACCCCGATATTTCCGTCAGGCCGAACTGCCGGGAACGTTTTTTATGGAATAAAGTATACTTTTTCTCCCGCTTATTTTCAACAAAAAACACATATAAAGCTCTGTAATCTTCGCGCTATTGCGAAGCTTTTCGACACTGTGCAGCATACAGCAGATGAGGTTTTTCACTTTAGTTTTAAATTTTTGTAAATATTTTGTTAATAATTTAATAAATTATTGATATTTTTTCAAAATTTATATATATATTTAAAGAAAAATGTTGAAAAAAGACCGCGAGTATGATATTATTAATTCACAAGATTACGCCTGCTCGTTTCAGATCAAAATGCAGTGGCAGAACCCAACGCGAAGAAAGGAAAGATTTAATGTGTGACGTCAAAGAAAACAAAACGGTGCTGATGCCATACGAAAGTACCGAGGAATTTTACGTTGAGGACTTGGGTGAAATAGAAAAGAAACCTGTATATTCCTTCTTCAAGCGTGTTTTCGATATAGTGTGTTCGATAATCGCATTGCTGATTTTAGCGATTCCAATGGCAGTTATCGCTCTGCTTGTCAAATGCACATCCAAGGGAAAGGTGTTTTACCATCAGGAGCGTTTAGGTCTTAACGGAGTAAAGATTGACGTAATCAAATTCCGCAGTATGTATATGGATGCCGAAGCGAACGGCGCTCAATGGTCAACCGGAGAGTCAGATTGCAGAATCACTCCACTCGGACGTATACTGAGAAACACCCGATTAGATGAGCTTCCGCAAATCTGGTGCATTTTAAAAGGCGAAATGAGCTGGGTAGGTCCCAGACCCGAACGCGAAGTTTTTTATGATAAGTTTGAAGAATACATACACGGATTTCACGAGCGCTTGAAGGTAAAACCCGGTCTTACCGGGCACGCTCAGGTATGCGGCGGTTATTATCTCAGGCCCGAGGAAAAGATTGTATATGACGTCGAATACATAAAAAAGCGATCAATGTGGATGGATATAAAAATAATGTTCAAGACGGTAAAAGTGATATTTAACCGCGAAGGCGCAAAATGAGGTTTTTAAAGTTATGTTAACCATTCGATTAAGAACTCTCGTTTTATGCGCATGCATGTTTGAAGTGGCGTGGCTGCTGATAGCTCAGGTATTAGGATACCTCGCCCTTCTGATTCCGTGTCTTGTGTGCTTTTTGGCCCTTGTCATTTGGTCTGCAACAAAAGAAATGGCCGTGCCTGTCTTGCTCTTCTTCTTGCCATTTGCGGCGCTGTTAAAAATCCAACCGGGCAGAACGTCATTTTTTACTTTTGCCTTGATTATAGTGTATATGATTTGCATGGTGTTAGGCCACCGAAAAATCAATATACTGCACGCAATTCCGGGCATTATCGTGATTGCAATGTGTCTGATTGTAAAAACGCTATATGGGTATCAGATAGATAACACTTATCTGCTTTTCTCGTTTTCGTTATTGCTTGCTCCGTACGTAGCAACCGAGTTTGGCAGAAAATATGATTTTTATTATCTGACTTTGTTTTTTACCGTTGGAATAGCAATAGCCACGGTATCATCTCTGCATCTGACCGCATTCCCGACGATTGCCCGTTATATTGAAAACTTCAACGTTTCGGGCGTTGTAAGGCACGCGGGATATTATGGCGACCCGAATTTCTATTCGGCACACATTTCGGCCGCCTTGGCGGGAGTTATGGTTTTGCTTTTAAACACCTCCGACAAGCCGAAATTGTTTATTCTTGTAGCTATGTTGATAGCGCTTACGTATTGCGGATTCCTGGCAGTTTCAAAAATGTTTTTCCTTGTCGCAATATGTCTGTTTTTGCTTTTCATTCTTGAATTTGTGTTCAAGAAAGGCAAGATATCCGTCAAGCTATTATTATTTTCAACCTTCACAATCGGAGCGCTTTTCTTGCTTTCAACAACCGCTTTTTCGGGATTGCTTGACATGATCATATTACGCTTTGCCGGAAATTCAAATCTCGATGATTTCACAACGGGCCGAACCGAGCTTTGGATTCAATTTATCCAAGCATTTAAAGAAAATCCCGTTTTGCTCATGTTCGGGAAAGGATATACGGACGTTAAGCTCATCGCCCGCGGCTCTCACAATACAGCAATTCAAATGATATACCAATTCGGTCTTTTGGGATGCATCTTCTTGGTGTTCTGGGGAGTTTTCTGCATACGTTCCTATCTGTCAGGAGCCAAGATCAGCCGCAGACATTTTGCACAATTTTTCATCATCATCTTGGGAATGTTGGGACCGTGGCTGGCGCTTGATATGCTGTTTTTCGATGAGTTTTTCCTAATGCCCATGTATACTTGTATCGGAATATCGCATACAGTTAAAGATGATCCCCTCTGTGATCTTGACATCTGATAAGGACGGATACACAATTATGGAAATTAACGTCACCCGCACCAAAGATCCGACAGTGTCGGTCGTTATGCCTGCATACAACGCGGAACGCTTCATAGAAGAATCGATCCGATCGGTAATCGGGCAGACGTATGAAGACTGGGAGCTTCTGGTAATAGACGATTGTTCAAGCGACTCAACCCGCGCAATAATCAAGAAGCTTGCAACAGAAGACGGCAGAATAAAGCTTATAGAGAACGCAAGAAATATAGGCGTTGCCGATACAAGAAACAAAGGTTTCGATTTGTGCAAGGGCAGCTACGTTGCCTTGCTTGACAGCGATGACGTTTGGCTTTCGGATAAGCTTGAGCGTCAGGTGATTTTGGCAAAAGAAACAGGAGCTGATATAATCTATTGCTCTTACAAAATGATCGACGAGCACGGAGTGACGGTTTGCGATGATTTTATCGTCTCGGAGACTGTGGATTTTGAGAGTTGTTTGATTAAGTCGGAGATAAGCTGTTCAACCGCCTTGCTTTCCAAAAAGATAATCGATAACTACCGTTTTAACAGAGCTTACTACCACGAAGATTTAGTGCTCTGGCTTCAGCTCCTGCGTGACGGTTATACAGCAAAGGGAATTCCCGAGGTTCTGGTTTCGTACAGATTGCTCGATAACGGAAGATCCTCGAAGAAAGTGCGCAGCGCGCTTAACAGATGGCGGATTTACCGCAAATATTTAAAATTGCCTTTACTTAAAAGCATCAAAAGCATCACAAAATATGCGTTCTTAGGAGTGAAGAAATATCGAAAACGTAACAGTGCAAAATAATCATAATGCCGGTGTAGCTGAAAACACCGCAAGTCTTTACGAGCATAAGCAAGCCCTGCTTGTTATTTTACGTGAATTTGACCGAGTGTGCAAAGCGCTCGGCATACAGTATATGCTTTTTGCGGGTACAATGCTGGGGGCTGTGCGTCATAAAGGGTTTATTCCATGGGATGATGACATTGATATTTTAATGCCGCGAAAAGATTATGAACGCTTTTTGAATGAGGCGGAGCGGTTTTTGAATCTCGAAAAATTCTATCTGCAAAAAGAATTTTCCGAGCACTGGCCGTTGTTTTTCTCAAAATTGAGAATGAATAACACCGCCTGTATTGAAAAATATCACCCAAAAGATCCAAAAGTGCATCAAGGAGTTTATATTGATATATTCCCCTGCGACAATGCAGCCGGAACAAAGCTTGGGCGAAAGATTCAATTCTGCGCCTCAAAGGTCGTGATTGCTAAATCGCTGAATCGCAGAGGATACGCAACGCACAGTAAGCGCAAGAAGCTTTTTATATGGCTCTGCAAGCTCCTTCCGACGAGGCCTTTTTGGCGATGCGCAACAAGAGGCGGGGCTGACAGCAAGCTCGTTCACAGTTTCTTCGGGGCATCATCTAAATATTCCAGAAGTGTTTATCCGAGAGAATACGTTGAGCAAACGAAAAACCTTTCTTTTGAAGGTGAAATGTATCCTGTATCAAAGCATTACGAGTGTTTTCTCAGAATTCTTTACGGCGACTATATGCGTCTTCCTCCGCCGGAAGAAAGAGCGGTGAAGCAGCACGCTGTTTTGATAGATCTGAACAATTCATACGAAATATATCTGGATTACCATAAAAATTTGGAATTTGATGTCTTAACACAAAGTATCCGTTAATTTTGCGTTTGGTAACGTTTAATTCAGTCTAACCCTTTTAACACAAGCTGATTCTGTCAGAAAGGTCGGTGATGAGTCAAATATGGATTTGCAGGTTTTAGTTGCAACGATGAATCAAAAAGATCTGTCAATCGTGAAAAAAATGAATATACGGTGCAATGCCGTAATAGCCAATCAAGCCGACGGTGAAAATTTTATTAACGAGAAGACCGAATACGGCGATGTGAAAATGATAACTACACCGACTCGCGGTGTCGGGCTCAACAGAAACATCGCGCTTCTGGCAGCCGGCGCGGATATCGTTCTTTTTGCGGACGATGACGTAATATACAATGACGATATGCCGCAAAATGTAATAAATGCCTTTGAAAAAATTCCGGATGCTGACGTTATAATTTTCGGCATGAACATGGTAAAGGACGGCGCCGTTTTTGAAAGGCGGGAATGTAATATTCGCAAATTACATGTTTGGAATTCAATGCGTTTCGGCACGTGTAGAATAGCGGCGCGGCGAAAATCTCTAATTGACAGCAACATCACCTTTCATCAGCGCTTTGGCGGCGGATGCGATTTCAGCGCAGGAGAGGACAGCTTATTTATCAAATCCTGTTTTGAACGCGGATTAAGAGTCTATTCATACAATTACGTTCTCGGCTCTTGCCGCAAAGACACTTCTACTTGGTTCGTCGGATATAATGAAAAGTATTTCTATGATAAAGGTGTACTGTTAAAGATTTTATTTCCCGGACGGGCATACCTTATGGCACTGTATTTCGGAATTCGCTTCAAACGAAAAACCGATCTTGGAGCTTTAAAAAGAATCCGTTTGATGTGTTCGGGCATTCGAAGCGGCAAAAAAATGAAACCGTATCAAGGTGACAAATGAAAAAAATAATTATCGTAAACAACAACATGAAAGTCGGCGGGGTACAGAAGAGTTTATGTAACTTGCTTTGGGAACTGAATGAAAGGGAAGATTATGACATCACACTCGTTTTGTTCAGTCCTGTTGGCGATTATATGGATAGATTGCCCCCACGTGTAAAGTGTATAACAACCCGAAGTCTTTTTCGGTATCTTGGCGTCAGCCAGGGCGAGATGAAGGGTATAGATGTCTTTAAAAGAGGATTTTTAGCGGCAGTGTGCCACCTTTTTGGAAGACCTACGGCGATGAAATTTATCCTACCCAGCCAAAAAAAGCTGCCTGATACATATGATTACGCAATTGCTTTTCTCCACAACGGCAGAAAAAAAACATTTTTTGGCGGCGTCCAGGATTTTGTATTGCATCGCGTAAATGCAAAAAAGAAGATAGCATTTCTTCACGACGACTATGAAAAATGCGGTGCAAATCATAGTGTCAACAATAAAATGATGGCAAAGTTTGATATGATCGCAGCTTGCTCAGACGGTTGCAGAGCTGTGTTCGAAGGCGCTCAACCGCATTTGGCGCACAAAAGCGTAACCGTCAGAAACTGTAATAATATCGAAGAAATTTGCACTCTGGCGGAGCAAGATCCTATTATTTACGACTCGAATTACATCAACGTGCTCTGCGCCGCAAGATTCTCACCCAGAAAAGGAATTGACAGGGCGATTGAAGCGGCTTCATCGATGCTTGAAAAGGGCATTCCAATTAAGCTCCATATTCTCGGAAGCGGAGTAATGGAAGCGGATCTGAAACAGATGGTCGCTGAGCGTAATCTTGGGGAACGTGTGATTTTTTACGGAGAACAGAGCAATCCTTACCGTTTCATGAAAAACGCAGACCTGTTTTTGCTCACGTCCTTCCATGAAGCCGCCCCAATGGTTATTGATGAAGCGTACATATTAGGCGTTCCGATCTTAACTACGAGGACAAATTCAAGTGACGAAATGGTTACCTCGCGTGGATGCGGCTGGGTTTGCGAAAACGATCAGCAATCCTTGAATAAAATGCTTTACGAGGTACTGAGCGGAAATTCGACACTCTACGATATGAAAGAATCGTTGCGAAACCGCGTCGCAGACAATTCTTTGGCAATGACTCAATTTTTCAACGTTATAAACTGAAAATTTAAAGAACACCGCTGTGTCTTGTTATACAACGCAATAACCATAGGAGAATTTAAAATGTTAAAAAGAACTTCTGTAAAACTGTTGGCTTTTTTGTTAACGGCAGTAATGATTTTTTTTGTATTGCCTTTAACCGCTTTGGCGGAAATTGGAACGAACGGTACGGAGACCGCCGCAACCGAATCCGCCGATGGCAGTGTAACCAACTATAAAGATTTCTTAGCTAATCTCAAAGTTCTTGAGAATTACGCAGTTTCATACGGTAATTCGGTTTCCAGAGATTCCGGCGAGCTCGTGCTTAATTTCATTCGTACGGGAGTTGAAAGATACCAGGACGACAACTGGACAACTCTTGCAGGACAGGAAATTATCGGATTCACGAGCTACGTTGAAACAAAAGATGCTGAAAACGGCACTACCGCTATGAATCTGAAAAATATAGTTATTGATAATTTCACCCTTCCAAACGGTAACAAGGTTGACTTCGGCCACATGTTCGGATGTATGAATATCTCGTACGTCAACAAGGGCTCAGCAGACCTATCCGGTTGGTCCGGTGATATTTGCGACCTGCTCCAGTACAGTGTAGCTAACATCGACGCCATCAACAGCAATACAGACGGTACTGTCGAAAGCATGGCAGCTTACGTACAGCAGAATTGCTTTGGTGTCGACGCTTCGGGGGCTTTCGGTTGGGATGACTTCTGGGGCGATATGGACGCGTACTACCTCATTACAGAGTATAAGAAGGGCAGCGGCTCGTTCAGCACGCTTATGGAAAATTATTTCAAAGAAGACCTTGACGATACCGACCGTACCGTATACTTTATGAACAACCGTTTTGCTGTCGCGGACAGCAAAGATGCAGTACGTAAGGCGATTTATGATGCCTATTCCTCCGACGTATCTATAAAGATACTTGAGTCGGGGCGCGGACTTTCGAGCTATAACGCTCTTCGCCAGGCGTGCTGTTACGCTGTGGCTGATTATATTTACAGTCAGGCACAAGGAAAGCTTGTTGAGGGAACTGTAAGTGATGATACTGCGAAAAACGGATATTACTCTGTTTTTTCCAGCGAGCACTCCGTTCTTGCTCCCGGTATCACTCAGGACATCAATTATGCTCAGACCGTAGACGGTAAACAGATCGTTTACTATGTTGCAACCGTTGATGTTACTCGTGACGACGTTACCATTTTAGTTAACTACAATAACAACAAGGCACCCGTAGGTTCCAATATAGGAATGCAGAGCGTAATGAATCAAACGGCGGCACTTGTTGAGAATTACAGAAATAAAACCGATGAATACGGTAATAAAATGTACGAAAATTTCAATGCCATCGTAGCAACTAACGGCGCCGGATATAACATCACATCCGGAGTTCCCGCAGGACTTGTTGTAATGGAAGGCGTTGAGTATTATCCCGTTACCGCCCCCGGATTTTTCGCCATCCTCAAAGACGGCAGCGCTATGATAGGCACTAAGGCGGATTACGAGGCAAACAAGGAGCGTATAAAGGAAGGAATTGCGGCATTTGGCTCAGTTCTTATCAAAAACGGCAAGATAGACGTAACCAAGAACGCAAATTACACCTCATCCCGTGCGAGCCGTACAGCAATCGGTATCACCGCAGAGGGCAAGGTAGTAATGATGGTTCTTGACGGAGGTCAGCTCCCCCGTTCCGCAGGCGGCGCGATGGAAGAAATCGCGCAGATCATGCTTGAGGCAGGATGCGTCGAAGCGGTAAACCTTGACGGTGGCGGATCAAGTACTTATCTTTCTAAGCCCGCAGGCAAGGACGATATAGAGCTTGTTAACGTCCCCTCCGACGGCTATGACAGAAGCGTTGCTACCTCTCTTGTAGCAATTTCCACATCAGCTCCCTCCACGTCATTCGACCACGCGGTTGTCCTTTCTGACTACGAATACATAACCGCAGGCACCTCGATGCAGTTCACCGCAACCGGCGTTAGCAACACGGGTAACGCGGCTGTTATTCCCGAAGGAGCGTATTGGCGGGTTTCCAATACCGCTATCGCTACCATCAATCAGGCGACCGGTCTCTTTACGGCGGTTGCTACCGGCGATGTTACCGTTCAGTTCATCGTTAACGGCGAGGTCAAAGGTGAGAAGGTCATAAACGTAGTACTTCCTGACGATATTAAGTTTGTTGAAAACAGAATTACTGCGGTTTACGGTGTTCCCAAGAAGATAGACGTTACCGTTTGGTATCAAGGACATAAGGTCGCATTCACTCCTTTAAGAGATACCTTCGTATTCTTTGACTACGAGTTCGACAGCAACGGTCAACCTAAACTTTACTTTACCTCTACCGCAGGTTATATCAACGGTCTTGAGTTTATTGGAACCGATGCGAACAAGGTGCGTACCGCTCCCGTATATGCCGCCGTAATGGTAGGCAACAAAATTATAGCAGCGCAGGCCACCATCAACCTCTATTACGCAGATGAGGCAACCTTCGACTTTGAAAACGCGACTCAGGGCAATAACAAGCTTGCTTGGAATCGCGAGATAGAGAATGCGAAAACAACGGATAATCAGCTGTACAGAATATCCGACCCTGATTCACCCGTCGTTATTGATTATACCTTTGCTCTGGATATCACCGCCATAGATTTCCCGGCTCAGCTTGAGCCCCTTAAAGAAAAGCTGCCCACCCAGCAGGAGGGCGCAACCGCATGGACCTATTTGCTCCAGCTTGCTGAACGAGTCTGTACGCAAACTAAGGTAACTATCCGCGCTGAATTCAGCACAGAGCTTGAGGTGGATATCTCCAATCTTAAAATAGTTAACGACTATTTCACGCTCACAAGCGCAACTCTTGATGAAAACAACGTTCTGACCGTGGTCTGTAACTGGAAAAACCAGAGTCAGGCAATCAATCCTGCAACAGCTAACCCTCTTTGCATCCTTTCCGGAATCAAGGCAACGGTAAAGGATACTGCGGCATACTTCAACAACGAGATACTTATCGCCAATAACGGTACTGTAACTTACGATATCTACCTTGCCGCAAGCTCCCTTCACTCTTTCGCGCAGGATGCGGCAAACCAGGCTCAGTTTGGCCTTTACCCTTACGTTCACGAGGAGGACTGCCGCAGCGACTTCAGCGATGCGGACGACGAGGAAGCTACCGCAACCAACAACGATAAGGGCGCACACTTCTCCGGCCAGTATATCGATTTCGCCGATATTTATATTCTCAACAACGAAATTCTCCAGGGCTGGCACGAGGAAGAGAACAATTACTATTATTATAAGGATAACGAACCGTTAACCGGCATACAGTTAGTTCCCGACCGTCACAACGCGGCTCAAGACCGCTTCTACGAGTTTGACGAAACGGGCAAACTGCTCACCGAAGACGGCACCACCGGTCTTATCACCTTTAACGGCAACCTCTATTACGCCGTGCTTGGCGTTGCGCAGACCAAATGGCAACAGCTTGACGGCAAGAACTATTACTTCCATCCCGATACCGGTGCGGCGCTTAACGGTGTGCAAAAGATTAAGGAAAACGTCTACGAAACCGACGTCACCATGGGTGCAAGAGTATATACCTACACATTCGTTGACTATGTTCTTACCGAAGGCGAGATGGTATACGACACCGAAGGCAAATACGGATCCGGCTACCGCTACAGATGGGCGGGCGATTGGGTAAAGGGCTGTTGGTTTGAATACGACGGCAATACGTACCACGTCGAGAAGAATTATCCTTATTTTATTACAACCGGGTACGGTCATTATATCCACGATTTCAAGGACGGTGACAGCACAGGATGCTACCTGTTTGATGACAAGGGTGTACTTCAAAAGGATTATATAGGACCCGCAACCGTACAGATAAACGGCAGCTCGTATACCTATCTGTTTAAGGACGGCACCATCTACCGCCAAGAGTTCTTTGGCTCTGAGTGGCAGAAGGGACTTATCCAAGGTACAGACGGCTACTACTACTACGTACAGGGCGGCACCGGATATGCTGCCGGCACTATTGCAGTTAGCACGAGCTTCTGGATGGGAAAACTTGGTGACGGAACAGATCCGAGAAACGGCATTGATGTTAAGGACGGCAGCTATACCTTTGACGGATACGGCAGATTGACAGCTGCCCTCGTTTCAGAAAGCATCATAAACAACGTTACAGGCACCGAGGTAATTTCAGAAATTGTTGGACGGGTAATTACCGTAAAGCACACCGCGGCATGCAAGGTAGCATATAAGAACGACGCCGGCGAGTACGTAATTATAGATGCCAAGATAAATCCTTATGCAAACGTAAGCGTTGCGCTTGACCAGGATGCATCGGCAGAATACAACTTCACTATTCCTTCGGATGCCAAAGAGGTTAAGATTGTGCTCTCCGGAGACGTTAATGAAGACGGCGTTATCGATACGAATGACGTATCCAAAATTTATTCATCAGTCATGGGTAAAACCGACGGTATTAACACCGATAATACCGTCGAAACGGCTCTTGCCGACGTTAACGGTGACGGCAAACTTACCATAGCAGACGTCGCACTCCTTAATGCCGCAAGACTTGGCAAAAAGGATCTTGAGTGGTAAAAAACAAGTCAAATTGTATACAGGCGTAGAACGCCTACGCCTGTATAAATGTAATGAAAACTATGATAAATGATTTTTTGAAATTATGTTACGACCAAGGATGGAGCGATAATATATACAGCAGTATCGTTATTATCGCATTTGTCATTCAACTCATTTTCTTGGTCTTTTATAGAAAAAAATACAACATTTCGCTATTGCAATCGATTATCATTCTTTTGATTGTCTACCCCATTGCATATTTTTGGATGCTTGTGCTAACCTGGATGGAGAATGGCTTTCAAAACTGGGGAGCCAACAATATAGTACGAATGTACGTTTACGCTCCACTAATCAGTATTGTTGCCGCAAAGGTATTGAAAATGCCGACTGGCAAAGTAATTGACTATGTGGCACCAAGTATGGCTTTGCAGCAGTTCGTAGGACATTCCGTATGTCCTTTCGTCGGTTGCTGTCAAGGATATCCATGCTCGTGGGGAATTTGGAATCCAACAACGAACACACGCCTTTTTCCTAACCAGTGGTTAGAATGTATCGTTGCGTTGGCAATCGTGTTTTATTTGCTTCATCTCGCAAAAAAAGAAAATTACGCAGGCACCGGAAGGGTGTACGCGATGTTCTTGATTCTGTTTGGAAGCACAAGATTTTTCTTGGAGTTTCTAAGAGACAATGATAAGTTATTCCTTGAAATATCCAATTTAGCGTGCCATGCATTGTTTATGACTCTCGTAGGCACAGTATGGATGATGCTGATATACGAAAAAGATAAACAGCAAAAAATCAGAGAAAAACTCAAAAAACACCACTGATTTTAAGGAATAGGCAAGGATTTTATACTTTAATGAGGAGATATAAAGTGTGATGATAAACATGTCGATTATAAAAAATATATCAAGGCGAATGTTAGCGCTTTTGTTATCCTTGATAATAATATTTCTGCTCCTTCCATTATCACCGATAGCACCTATAAAGGTCTATGCGGCTGCCACCGGAATTGACGACTTAGGAATAACCGGCTTAGGTGTAGAATATAATATTGATTCCGGCTCAGGAAGTGTAACAAAGGACGGCGACGGTTTAAAGATTGTTGCGATAACAACGTCTTCGGGCGGTTGCAATAGTACTACTGAAAGTAGTACGGTGACCGTAGAGTTAACAAACAATTTAGGTTCCGAAGCGGTATTAAATTTTAAATATGACAAACCGGACGGATGCACTGTAAAGATCGATTCCTCACCAGTAGACGCTGGCGAAACATACTCGTCCACCTTATCAAACGGTGAAACAGCGACCATTTCATTAGCCAGCCATTCCAGCCAAGCAGGAGAGTATACGCTTAAGCTCAGTAATATCTCATTAGTTGCTACTACTGAATCTTTTGATGTTGCTATCAATTATGATAGTACACTTGGAGGTGTAACGGTGGATGGCATTTCTGTTAACAACGGTTCTGTTAAGGAAGGCGCTACCGCAACCGGTGTTGCGCTTGTTGCAGCTCCCGCTAGCGGTGCAACCTTCCTTGCTTGGATCAATGCGGCAAGCGGCGCTGTTCTTTCTACAAACGCCAGCTATACGCTGACTCCCGCTCAGGATATGTCTGTTACCGCAGCTTTTTACAAGAACGACGGAACCGGCACTGCGTGGTTTGGAGTTGGTACTGCATCGGCTAAAACGACCATAGTCGTCGGCACGGTATCATTAGGAGGATTTATTCCCATTGACATAAAACAAAACGTTTTCACGGTCGGAAACCCGGAAGCCATCTTTGATAACTTGAATGAAGCAACAGCATATACCTCTAATTCCACTACGGCAAAACATATTGTTTTGATGAATAGCGGAACCATTCCCGCAGACGAGTATACGATACCGGCAGACGCTACTTTGTTGATTCCTTTTGACAGTTCGAATATTTTCTGCGGAGCAGATCCCTGTTCTGTTAATATGCCTGACACTTCACCTGTTACTCCTTCGTCATTTAGAACTCTGACTATTGCCGATGGCACAACAGTTAAGGTCAACGGAACTATTGAAGTTGCCGCCAAGCATTACGCTTCCCACGGCGGTAGAGATTATGGTGGACGCCCGGTAGATAAGTACGGGCATATTGTGATGCAAGGCTCGTCAAAAATAGAACTAAATTCCGGTGCCAATCTCTATGCCTGGGGTTACATCACCGGTGATTCTGGCGCTCAGGTGATCGCTAATTCCGGATCCACAATCCATGAAAAAATGCAGGTCGCGGACTACCGCGGGGGCGATATAACAACTGACGTTACTGTGGCACCCCATTTCCCGTTCAGCCAGTATTACATTCAGAACGTTGAAGTAAAAGAAGTTATGAATTCCGGTGCGAATTTGAAATGCTATGCTTCCATATATGCTTCCGGAAGTATAACGGAAGAAAGCATAAGCTTTATAGGCGATGGCTCGATGTTTACTTTAGGTGAGAATTCCCAAGCTGTAAAGTATTACAATGCCGAGAGCGACAGATTGGTTGTTGACGTAACCGGCAACTTCGAATTTAATTCCATTACTATAGAAATTGGACAAAAATACAATACAGCTGACTTCATTTTACCCCTTCAGCAAAACCTCACCATTAACCTTAAATCGGGCACAAAAGCAACCGTTAATCAAAATATTCTTATGCAGCCCGGATGTACTATAAACATTGATAGTGGCGCGACGCTTGAAATTGCGTCCGACATAAACCTGTATTTAATGGACGTAGACCAATGGGGAACATTCTGCGGTGCTACGCGAGAATATTCAATACAGGTGACTTATACCCCCACGGCAAACGGTGCACCCAATATAAGAGATACAGTGGGTGTAAACAACAAGGATAAGATGACTGATGCTCTGCTGAACATTAACGGTACGCTGAAAGTTAACGGTGCTATTTTTGCAAGTGACAGTCATGCAAGCGTTGTCAGCATAGGTAAGACCGGTGTAATTGAGTTCATCACCGCTGTAACAGAAAGCGCAAGCATTACGCAGTATAGCACGATAACCGATGACATTGTACCTGTCACGATACCTATGTCTCCCATCGTTCTAACAAATGAAGACGGAACCACCGTTAATACTTCTGGCGCAAAAGCTAATACAACTTACTGCGTTCACTGCGGCATATGGCAAACCATCACCGTCGATGCCGCCGTTGATTCCACTTGTACCGAAACAGGTCTTACCGAAGGTAA
>JAZORS010000209.1:0-4274 GCA_045656725.1 Eubacteriales bacterium
TCAAGGCCCAGCTTCTTTTCAACTTCAAGCTCAACGGGAAGACCGTGGGTATCCCAGCCCGCTTTACGAAGAACTCTTTTTCCCTTCATCGTCTGATAACGGGGAATCATGTCTTTTATAACACGGGTGAGAACGTGGCCTATATGCGGCTTTCCGTTTGCTGTGGGCGGTCCGTCATAAAACGTGAAATCCTCGCCCTCTCGGCGCGCGTCAATGCTCTTTTCGAAAATTTTGTTTTCTTCCCAGAATTTTCTCGTTGCCTTTTCACGATCTACGAAATTCAAATTTGTTGATACCTTGCTGTAAACGTCCATATCAATCTCCAATTCTGCCGTCAAGACGGCACAAATAAATTTTTAACTAAATCGGCGGCCTAAAAACAAAAAAATCCGTTTCGCGATACGAAACGGACGGCAAAAAGCCATACCACCATTAAAACATATCTGTCAATATGCGCCCCGTTAACGCAGAGCCCGCGCCACTCCATAATTGCCGAGGGCTTTCCGGAGCAGAACTCGGAAGTGATTTTCAGAACTCGCACCGCTATCGGCTCGCACCAAATCCGACTCTCTTGAAGCGGTTTTATGAGTCTTACTCTCTTCGTCACAGTTTTTCTCTTTTGAACATACTAGATTATACTGCCTTTTGAAAAAAAAGTCAATAGGCAATCCCGTTTTTTTTATTTTTTCTAAATATTTTAGTTGACTTAACTTTTGTTTTATGTTAAAATATTTTTGATTAACATGAAAGAGAATTTTTAATGAAAACTAACGAATTATATGAAGCGGACGGCATGCCCGAAGGCCTCTCTCTCAAGGAAGCGGCGCAGCTTACCGCGGAAGGAAAGGTAAACCGTACTGACGAAAAAATAGGTAAAAGCTATTTCAAAATCATAGCAGACAATCTTTTCACCTATTTTAACCTCATTTGGCTCATAATAACGCTGCTTCTTGTGGCAACAAAGAGCTACGAAAACCTCACCTTTCTTGCCGTAGTTATCCCGAACTCGCTTATCTCGACGGTGCAGGAGATAAGAGCGAAGAAAACGGTGGAAAAAATCTCCGTTAACACAGAGCCCAAGGCAAGTGTGGTAAGGTGCGGAGAGCTCATTTCGATAAACGCCGCCGATATTGTCCTCGGTGACGTTATCTTCGTCGAAATAGGCAGACAGGTTCCCTCGGATGCTGTCGTTATATCGGGCCTTGCGGAAGCCAACGAAAGTATGCTGACGGGCGAATCCGACGCTATCAGAAAAGAGGAAGGCAGCCGGCTTCTTGCAGGAAGCTTTCTTGTCAGCGGAAGTGTTTACGCAAGAGTCACAAACGTCGGCCGCGACAACTACATAAACAAAATAGAAAAGGCGGCAAAGAGCTTTTCCGCGCCCGAATCAAACCTTTTCCGCGACCTCAACCGTCTTATAAAGCTTATCGGAATATTCCTTATCCCGATGGGCCTTGCAAATTTCTTCTTGAATTTCTTCGTAATATCGGCTTACAGCGGCAACATTGAGCAGTCGATAATAAAAACCTGCGGCTCTATCGTAGGAATGATTCCCTCGGGCATCTATCTTCTCGTTACCCTGACGCTTACCCTGAGCGTAATAAACCTTTCAAAAAAGAAAACTCTCGTTCAGGATATGTATTCAATAGAAATGCTTGCAAGCGCTGACGTTTTGTGCCTTGATAAAACCGGAACTATAACGGACGGCACAATGCTCGTTACCGACTATCAGATTCTTGACGGCACCTCGGACGAGGATTTTGTCGCCATAATGTCAGCGGTAAACAGCGCCGAAAGAAGCCCTAACAACACATCAGCCGCGCTTGTCGAGCGTTTCGGAAAAGACGTTTCGGCAAACGTTCTCAAAAAAATTCCGTTCTCGTCGAAGAGAAAATATTCAGCCGCCCATATAGATGGGCTCGGAATTTTCTCAGTCGGCGCTCCCGGCTTCGTTCCCGCACCCGTGTCGGAAGAAATGAAGGCGACAATCAGCTCCCGCGCAAAAGAGGGAGAAAGAGTTTTGCTCGTTGCAAGACACGAAAATATTGACGAAGAGGGAATGCCTCTTGCTCTTATATCTATAAGTGACAGAATAAGGCCAAACGCCAAGGAAACGATAGCAAACTTTCAGGAGCAGGGCGTTATTCTTAAAGTCATTTCGGGCGATAATGCCGAAACCGTTTCGACTATTGCCGCGCGAGTTGGCATCAAGGATGCCGATAAATACCTTTCCTGCGAGTCTGTTTCCGACGAGGAGCTTATTCTTGCGGCAGAGAAATATGCCGTTTTCGGCAGAGTTACGCCGGAGCAAAAGGTTCTTCTTATAAAAACCCTTAAAACTAACGGACACGTCGTTGCAATGACGGGTGACGGAGTTAACGACACCCTCGCGCTCAAAGAGAGCAACTGCGCTATCGCTATGGCGGACGGCAGTGAGGTAGCAAGAAAAATATCCCAGATAGTTCTTCTTAATTCCGATTTCGGAACGCTTCCCGAAGTGGTAAAGGAGGGACGGCGCTGTATAAATAACGTCAGCCTTTCTTCCGTTCTTTTCCTTATGAAAACCGTCTTTACGATAGTTATATCCATCCTCGGAATTATAACTCTTTCGGGCTTCCCGTTTGCGCCCAACCAGTTTATGATGCTTGAAATGTTCATTATCGGACTGCCCTCGCTTCTTATCTCGCTCGAACCCAATAATGAAAGAATAAAGGGCTCGTTCCTCGAATCGTCAATAGCTCGAAGCATACCTAACGCAATTTCGCTGATAGCGCCTGTTTTCGTTCTCATTTTCCTTGAAAAAATCATGGCGGGCGTTACTATGGAATGCAGAAACTCCACCGCAATGGCTGTTGTAACTCTCGTTGGATTCATCAACCTGATGATGCTTTGCACGCCTTATACGAAATGGCGCGGAATCGTCGTTGCCACCTCGGGGCTCCTTATCGGCGCAAGCATTTTCGTAAGCATACGCTGGCTTGGCGACATCTTTGATTTCAAGCCGATCCTCGACGAGCCGATTGTCTTTATCTGCATGCTTACGTTCAGCATGCTTGTTGCCGTTACAATGCAGATATTCCGCGGAAAGATAGAAAATTTCTTCAAACGTGCATTCCTGCGCAAGCTGGCAAGAAAGAAAGCCGCCGAGCAAAACGCAAAAGACTACCCGACTTAAAAACAAAACCACACAGCCGCCCGGGTGCGGCAGAACGGAGAATATAATGAAACCGTTTCTTGGAATTTCACTTGATAAAGATCCGAAAAATGAAATAATGAACGGCGACGTTTTCATTACCTCTCGGCTTTCGGATGAAAAAATAAAGAAGCTTCGTGCCGCAGAGGAAGAAGCGGAGTATTTTTTCAAAAAAGCAAAGCTTCCTCTTTTCATTCGTGTTATAAGCTACACCTTTGCTTTTCTTGCCGCGCTTGTCCTTGTCGGATTGGTGCGCGCGATTTCCGATTTTGATGAATCGCTCTCGATTTCCGAGGCGATCATGATAGCGTATAATAACGCGCCCTATCTCTTATGGGCGGCGCTCGTTTTTGCTATCTTCTTTGTTTCCGTAACGGTCGTCGGCGCAATCAGAAAAAGAAAAATCCTTTCAAGCGAGGAGGCGCGCGGTGCGGTTATCCGCTTAAATCTTGCAACGGAAGAATCTCTTGCGGAAATGTCGGTTATCGAAAGCGCGGCGCGCGTTGACGTTCTCTCTTTCAGATACAAAACGAAAGAGGACGGCAAAATTTCCCCCAAGCTCGGCCTCTGGGCGACAAGCCCGTATCTTGCCATTGAGCTTTTCGCTTTTGCGGAAAACGGAGCTCTTACCCTTGCGGACACCGAAGAGCGCTATGATTTTCCTCTTTCGGAAATCGAGGGAATCGAGCGCATAAATAAAGATATTCTTATACCCAACAGAGGTATGGAAATAATCAATGAATACCACAAAAAGCTCACCGATTTCAAAATGAGCACGGGCGACAGCGGCGGACTTAACGTCAAGCCGTATTACGTTATGACCGTAAATCACCTCGGTGAAAAATACGGCATTTATTTCCCTTGCTATTCCTTGCCTCTTTTTGAGGAATTAACGGGCATACGCGTGGGAAAGGACAACAGCGATATAGCCGAGGACAATAACGAGGACGACTTCTCCCAAGATTTCGATACCAAAGAATAAAGCTCTCCGAAAGGCTCAAAAACCGTAGGTTTTCAACCCTATACAAAAACAAGAGCAGGAATACGAGGATAAAAAATCCTTCTATTCTTGCTCTTGTTT
>JAZORS010000210.1:0-12424 GCA_045656725.1 Eubacteriales bacterium
CCGACTCCACAATATGAGAACGCTTGATGCAAAAAAAGAGGACCGCCAACGCGCAATAGCGCTCGAAACTATGCACATTTATGCTCCTCTTGCTCATCGCCTCGGTATACAGAAAATCAAGCAAGAGCTTGAAAACAGAAGTCTTTATTATCTTGATAAGGTCGGATATGACGAAGTTAAAGAGTCTATTGACAGTAAATACGGTGAAAGCCGTGGCTTTATCGAGGAAGCAAGAAAAATAATCAACGACAAGCTTACGGAAAACGGCATCAATTTTACTATGGAGGGCAGAATCAAATCCGTTTACAGTATATATCGCAAAATGTATACCGTAAACAAGTCCTTTGATGAAATATACGACTTTTACGCAGTCAGAATTATCGTTGAAACCGAGCTTGAATGTTATACGGCGCTCGGACTTGTGCACGAGCTCTTCAAATCCGTTCCCGGCAGATTCAAGGATTATATTTCGACCCCGAAGCCAAACCTTTACCGCTCGCTTCATACGACGGTTATAGGCAAAAGCGGCATTCCTTTTGAAGTGCAGATAAGAACAAGACAAATGCATGAGGAAGCTGAATACGGTCTTGCTGCTCACTGGAAATACAAGTCCGGTGAAAAAGCGGGAGCTGACATTGACGAAAAGCTTCGCTGGATCAACAAGCTCCTTGAATCAGACGAAAATACCCGCGATCCCGACGAGTTTATGCGCTCGTTTAAGACTGATATTTTCCATGATGAAACCTTTGTTTTCACACCCAAGGGTGACGTTATATCTTTACCACAAAATTCAACGGTTATAGACTTTGCTTATGCAATCCATTCGGCTGTCGGAAACAAAATGGTGGGCGCGAAGGTAAACGGAGCAATCGTTCCGATTGACAGAACCCCGCAAAACGGCGATATTATTGAAATTATCACCTCGCAGTCCTCAAAAGGCCCCAGCCGCGATTGGCTGAAAATTGTCAAAACCGCAGAGGCGAGAACCAAAATCAGACAATGGTTCAAAAAAGAGCGCAGAGCGGAGAATATTATCGTCGGAAAAGCCGAGGTAGAGCGCGAAATAAAACGTTTGTCAAAGAACGTTTCGGAAGCTCAAATTAACGAGATAATAGCCGGTATTGCTAAAAAGGTCGGTATTAACAGTGCTGATGACTTTTACAACACTATCGGATTCGGCGGTCTTTCGCTTAACAGATTTACGCCCAAGATCAAGGATGAAATTGAAAAGCTTGCCGGCAGCGATGCAATTATAACCAAAGAAGACGAAATTTCAAAGATTAAGATTACCAAGCATCCTCGCTCACGAGTTGCCGGCGGTATAATTATCGACGGGGAAGATGGTTGTCAGGTTAAATTTGCAAGATGCTGCAATCCCTTGCCGGGTGACAAAATTGTCGGTTTTATCACTCGCGGATTCGGCGTTTCCATTCATAAAGCTGACTGTCCCAACGTAACAGGATCGAGAAAAGAGGAAAATCTTTCAAGATGGGTTAGGGCAGAATGGCAAAACGCGAATGCGGAAGGACAGGGAATATCTGAGATATACAATGCAACGCTTTCTATAATAACAGAGGACGGAATTGGCGTTATAGCCGCTATTTCCGTTGCACTTGCAGATATGAAGGTTTCTATTTCCCAGATAAATACACAGCAATTAAAAAGCGGTAATGTTCTTATCAATATGAACGTTGGCTGTAAGAGCACGTCACATTATGATTCTATCGTGACAAAACTGCGTTCAATACCGTCAATTATATCGGTTACAAGAGGTTTTTCACAATAAAGGAGCTATATGACAGCAGTTATTCAAAGAGTATTTTCAGCACAGGTATATGCCGACGGTACGCTCTCGGGCAAAATCGGTAAAGGCCTTTATATTCTTCTCGGCGTTATGAAAGGCGATGAAGAAAAAGATGCGGAACTGCTCGCAGAAAAAATATCAAAATTACGAATTTTCTCCGATGGGAACGGTAAAATGAATTTATCGGTAAATGACGTCGGCGGTGATGTAATGGTTGTTTCCAACTTTACGCTCGGCGCGAACTATTCGCACGGAAGCAGACCCGACTATTTTTCCAGCGCAGAGCCGGAATCGGCAAACAGACTTTACGAATATTTTATCTTCCTTGTAGAAAAAAAGGTTAAGCTATGCCAAACAGGAAAATTCGGCGCAGATATGAAAACAGAATTGGTAACTGACGGTCCTGTAACTATTGTTATGCAAAGCGACGTGCTTCGCGGAGGAAAAAAATGATAGTTCATATAGACGGAAACATAAATAAATATTACGTTGAAACTCTTTGTCTTGTATTTTTCCCCGGCTCAACCTTTGGTGAGCATGAAATTCCAAGACCCGATGTACCTGAGGTTTGGGTTTCTGTGTATCAGGATGATCTTGGGCAGGACACGGCTTACGTTTCAATTAAGCTCAACGACCGTGTTTGCGAGGCAACAGCCAGTGTTTCACCCGATGAGGAAATAACAATTGCAACGCGTGCCTCCATTGCGGTAGGACGAGCCATTTTTGCCGCAGGAAAAGAGCTTCTCGGTCATATTCCTCCCTGGGGTATTCTAACGGGAATAAGACCGGCAAAAATCGCAGGCACTCTTCTTACAGACGGAAAGGGAATTACAAGAGCCAAAAGAATTCTGCGTGATGAATATTTCCTGAATCCTCAAAAAGCGGCGCTTGCCGTTTCTATTGCATCAACAGAAGCAAAGCTCCTAAAAAATCTTGAGGACAATACCTGCTCGATTTACATATCCATTCCGTTTTGTCCGTCAAGATGCGCGTATTGCAGCTTTGTTTCTTATACTACTCCGCGACTTTTGTCAATGATAGACGAGTATCTTGACGCTTTGCTTCTTGACCTTGACGATACTTTCAATACAATTAAAAAATTAAAATTAAAAATTCTCACAATCTATATAGGCGGCGGAACGCCCACAACTTTAAGTGTAGAGCAGCTTTCACGCATTTTCAATAAAATTAAAGAGCACATAAACCCCTTCCGCCTTTACGAATTTACATTGGAGGCAGGAAGACCTGACACAATAACGAAGGAAAAGCTCACGCTCGCCAGCAAATTCGGTGTTACAAGAATCAGCGTAAATCCCCAGACCTTAAATGACGGAATACTCCGAGAAATAGGCCGTCGCCATACGGTTGATGACTTTTATCGCGCCTATGATATTGCAAAGAAAAGCGGCATTCGCGATATAAACGTTGATTTAATAGCGGGGCTTCCGGGAGATAATTTCAGAAACTTTTCGGAAACAATCGATAAGGTAATTGAGCTCGCCCCCTCAAATATAACGGTACATACCTTCTGTGTCAAAAAGGCGTCCGATGCTTTGAGAAATAACTCGAATATATATTCTCTCAGCGGCGGAGACGTTGCAAAATGCGTTTCGTATTCACAAATCAAGACGAAATTCGCATCGTATAAGCCATATTATATGTATAGGCAAAAAAACACAGTCGGTAATCTTGAAAACGTTGGTTTTTCTAAGGCTGGAAGCGAGGGGCTTTACAACATCTTTATGATGGAAGAAATCCAATCTATCTTTGCCGTAGGCGCAGGTGCGGTAACGAAGCTCGTTGCTAAAAACGCCGGCGGCCAAAATAAAATTTTAAGAATCTTCAAGCCAAAATACCCCTATGAATACCTAAACAACACAAAGTCCGGCAAGGATGCCGAAAAATACCGCGAAAAAGAAAAGCAACAAATTCTTGACTTTTATGAAACTTACGTAGATAATAAAAAAGAGAACTCGCTAATATAGTTTAGTGAGTTCTTTTTTTGGAGATAAACATGAAAAAATCTACGTATTCTGTCCTTGGCGGCGCGGCTGTCTTGACCGTATCAACGCTTATAGTTAAGGGAATAGGTCTGTTATTTAAAATACCGCTATCTTATATAATTTCCGATGAGGGAATGGGGTATTTTAATACTGCATATTCTGTTTTTACATTTTTCTATATTCTCTCAACCGCCGGTGTTCCAAAGGCGGTGTCGATACTGGTTGCCTCGGAGCTCTCCGATAAAAATCCTAATGAAGCAAGGCGAATTTCAAAATCGGCATTCCGTTCTTTTTTTCTTATCGGATTTCTTGCGAGCCTTTTATTTTTATTACTTGCAAAACCGATATCATATATAATCGGAAGTAAAAATTCGGCATTTGCAATGCTGGCGGTTGCTCCGTCAATAGCTTTTGTTGCTTCCTCAGGCGCTATAAGAGGATATTTTATGGGCAGAATGAAATTTGTGCCCGTAGCGGTATCGGAAATCATTTCTGCCGCAATTAAGCTTTCTCTCGGCTTAATTTTGGCTTATTTGGGCTACTTGGCAGGACTCGACGTGTGCTTTATTTCAGCTCTTGCGATTTTCGGTGTGACACTCGGCTCGTTTTTCGGATTTATTTACTTATATATTATAGAAAAAAGAAGCGAAAAAACCGCGTGCGTTATGACGGGTAAATCAAACGCAAAATATTTTAAAAAAATAGTAAAAATCGCAAGCCCCATAACCCTCAGCTCCGCAATTTCTTCTTTTATAAATCTTCTTGATATCGCGCTGGTTATGCGCCTATTGCGTCATGACGGCTTTTCCGAACTGCAAGCAAATATAATTTACGGAAACTATACAACCTGCGTTATTCCGGTATTTAATTTAGTGGGAGCTATTCTTGCCCCTATCGGAACGATTATTTTACCTATGCTGATAAAAGTGAAAGATAAAGATAGGGAATTTCCCACACTTTTGAATCAAGGTATAAATATTGCAATTTTCGTGAGCGTACCTCTCTCTTTTGCAGTATTACGCTATGCACGATCGATAATTATGTTTTTGTTTGAAGATTCGAGCGCCGCAATGTCCTCGTTTCTTTTACAGCTGCTCTCCCCCTCATTTGTAATACTTGCGCTTCTTCTGATTGTAAACACGGCGCTTGAAGCAAAAGGGAATTTCACAGTCCCGCTTATATCATTAAGTATCGGAGCCATTACAAAGCTTTTAATAAGCGCCCTTTTTATATCAGGCGGTAAACTTGGAATTATCGCCGCGCCTGTCGGAACTCTCTGCTCATATCTTGTTTCGCTTTCAATTTCTTTATTCTATCTCATTTTTAAATATAAAAATAAAATCAAGATACTTTCACCCCTTGCATTGGCCTCTTTGTTCTCTTTGATTTGTGTATTTTTTGCCGACTTTATGGAAAGAAGCATGCCTCTTAACAATTTTTATATAAAATCCGTATTAAGCTATACAATTTTCGGTATAATCTATATTGTTTTGTATATTTTTCTTCTTTTTGTCAAAAAAACTGCAAAAAAATAAGCAATTATCACAAATTTGTGAGCATTAAATTATTAATAAAGACGAATTTCGTTATTTCTACCAAAAAATAACTAAAATACCTTGAAAAAATTGAAAATTATTGTTATAATCATTATATGTAATATTTTAAAAGAAAGGATTCATAAAATGAACAAAACAGACCTTGTAAACGTTGTTGCTAACGAAACAGAGCTTACCAAAACTTCTGTTGACGCAGTTATCAGCGCAACTTTTGACGCAATTTCCGCAGCTCTTAAAAACGGAGAAAAGGTTCAGCTTATCGGCTTTGGTACTTTTGAAGTAAAAGATACCGCTGCAAGAGAAGGCCGCAACCCCAAGACCGGTGAAGCTATCACTATTCCTGCCTCCAAAAAACCCGCTTTTTCTGCATCCAAAGTGCTTAAGGATTCTGTCAACGGCTAATAATGCGTCTTGATAAATTCCTAAAAGTATCCCGTTTGATTAAACGTCGTACTGTCGCAAACGAAGCATGTGATTCATCAAGGATTATGGTAAACGGAAAGCCTCAAAAAGCTTCCTATAACGTCAAAATAGGTGATGAAATTTCTGTTACCTTCGGTTCAAAGCTTGTAACCGTGCGTGTCCTTGAAATAAAGGAAACTACCAAAAAAACAGAAGCTTCCGGTATGTACGAGATAATCGCAGAAATTAACGCATAAGTTTATAAAATAACGCATATCCTTTTTTAAAGGGTATGCGTTATTTTTTTGTTTACTTTCACCGCAACAGAGAAGGAGTATATAATGACAAACGAAAATCAGATAATTACAATCAATGACAGAAAAACTATGACAGCAACTGACGTTATCGACGTTGAAAGCTTCACGAATAATTATATCGTAATCAATACAAAATACGGTAAAATGTGTGTTGAGGGGGAAAACCTCAAAATCAACGATTTATCGCAAAACTCCTCCAACATCAAACTTACCGGTAATATCAGCGGTGTTTTTTTTACTGACGAAAGCGAAAAGCGCGGGCTATTCAAACGGGGAAGATAATGCTATATTTTTCATTCTATGAAATTTTTATCGGCTGTATCGGGTTTTCTATTCTTGGATTTTCGTTTGGTCTTTTAATGCCCGCATTTTATGATCTTATTTCTTTTCCAAAGGGTTTCATATTGCTTTTAAAAAACATCCTCAAGGAAAATTCAATCAAAAACCTTAAATCAGCCATAAAATACAAAGCAGAATATCAAAAACATAAATCATCACATTTAGCAGATTTTTTGTTTGTTTCCATTTTCTTCGTATTTATAACTCTTTTTACTTACTCATATTTTGATGGTATTATAAGGATTTTTCCAATAGTTTTTTCTATTGTTTTTCTCTCGTTTTCATCTCGAAAAATCGCACCAAAGGTATATAAAATATTATCAAAAATTATATATCCAATTCGAATTTCAGCTATATACGTCGCCTACATATTTTTTATTCCAATCAAATTTCTTATTTGTGTTTTCAAAAAGCTTTTCTTGTTAATATTTAATCCGATAAAAGAAATAACAGCAAAAAATGCTTCCGTCAGAATTAAAAACAGAAAAATGAACGAATTAAAAAATATGCTTAACGTAAAGACAGCTTAATTGGCCTCTTTTCGCTTGCAGGGAGAAAATATGAGTGATAATTATGCCGCTTTCCTTTTTCATCAGGGGACTAATTTTTCGGCTTATGATTACTTTGGAGTAAATCTTTCTAAAAATAAAGATAGCTATATATATTCATTCAGAACCTGGGCACCAAATGCAGACTCGGTATCTGTTGTTTCTGATTTTCTTGGTTGGGACAACCCACGCATCATGGATAAAATCACAGAAAACGGCATCTACGAGCTGATAATTGATAGTAAAACCTCTTATGAAGGAAGCCGATATAAATTCCTGATAAAAAGAAAAGGAAAAACATTTTTCAAGGGTGACCCCTATGCCAAATATTCGGTAGGAGGGGAAGACGGAGCTTCAATTATCTATACGGATAACAGCTTTAATTGGACAGATACAAATTGGCTGAAATACAGAAAGAAAACGGTTAGCGCAAAAAAAGACGTTTATATACCGGCACCAATCAATATATATGAGCTGCATTTAGGCAGCTTTTTGCGAAAAGATGACAATTCATACCTTAGCTATACAGAACTTGCAAAAATTCTGCCTTCATACGTTAAATCAATGGGATACACGCACGTTGAGTTTCTTCCTGTTGCGGAACATCCTTATGACGGCTCTTGGGGTTACCAAATTTGCGCTTTTTTCGCCCCAACGTCAAGATTTGGTACACCAAATGATTTCAAATATCTGATAAATGCTCTGCACAGTGCGGGAATAGGCGTAATAATTGATTGGGTGGGAGCACATTTCCCGAAAGACGAATGGGGGCTTTACGAATTTGACGGAGCGCCGCTTTATGAATATCAGGGAGCTGACAGACAGGAATCCGATACTTGGGGCACAAGATTTTTTGACCTCGGCAGAGAAGAAATTCAATCGTTTTTGATATCAAACGTCTTATATTTTTTAAGAGAGTATCATATAGACGGCATAAGAGTTGATGCCGTTGCCTCTATGCTATATCTTGATTACGACAAGCACCCCGGCAAATGGATACCTAACACTTACGGAGGCAAGGAAAACCTTGAAGCTCTTGCTTTTTTTAAGAAGCTTACCGCTACCGTTTTTTCCGAATTTCACGATATTTTACTGATTGCCGAGGAATCCGGAACGTATAAAGGAATCACAAAACCCGTATCCGAGGGCGGACTTGGCTTTAATTTAAAATGGAATATGGGCTTTGCAAACGACTTTTTTGATTATATGCAAACAGACCCGCTGTTCCGTAAATATCATCATAAAGCTCTAAATTTTCCGATTATGTACGCCTTTTGTGAAAATTATATCTTACCTATCTCACACGACGAGGTTGTGCACGGAAAATTATCGCTGATAAATAAAATGCACGGCAGCTACGAGGACAAGTTCCGACAAATGCGGACAGCCCTGCTTCTCTTTATGACTTTTCCAGGTAAAAAAATGATGTTTATGGGCACGGAATTTGCTCAATTTAGGGAATGGGCGTGGGATAATTCACTAGAATGGTTTATGCTTGATTTTCCTTCACATTACGATATGCGCGAATACGTAAGAGCACTGAATATTTTTTATCTCTCTCATAAGGAGCTATACGAAATTGATTTTTCGGAGCGCGGCTTCAAATGGATAAATCCCGATTTATGTGAAGAAAATTCAGTCATTTACAGACGCCGTGCTATATCGGGCAAAGAGTTAATAATCGTTCTGAATTTTTCGGGTTCGCAGCAGACTTATAAAATCCCAACGAGAAAATACGATCATCTTAAAGTGGAATTTGCCAGCGAGTATTTAGAGAAAAAAGAGTACAAAATATACAAAGAAAAAAATAAATACTATTCGGATATAACTCTGCCGCCATATATGGGAATGATTTTATCCGAGGGGCATCGTGAAAAAATAGTTAAACTTTAATTTAAGGAGCGGTATTTTATGTACGTAAAAAAAGAGTGTATCGCCATGCTGCTTGCGGGCGGACAGGGCTCACGGCTTTACGATTTGACAAAGTCGACCGCAAAGCCCGCAGTGTCATTTGGCGGAAAATATAAAATTATTGATTTTCCATTATCTAATTGTATAAATTCCGGTATTGATACCGTTGGGGTGCTTACGCAGTATCAACCGCTTATGCTTAATGAATATATCGGAAACGGTGAACCGTGGGATCTTGACAGGACCCGAGGCGGACTTTTCATTTTACCGCCATATCAGGGAACGAATAGCTCCGATTGGTACAAGGGAACGGCAAACGCGATATATCAGAACGTAAATTTTATAAAAAAATTCAATCCGGATTACGTGCTTATTCTTTCAGGCGACCATATTTACCGTATGGATTACAAAAAAATGCTTGAATTCCATAAAAAAAACGGCTCTCGCTGTACAGTTGCGACAATTACAGTTCCCGAAGAAGACGCATCACGATACGGAATTTGCAACACCGGCGCAGACGGAGAAATTTACGAGTTTGAAGAAAAGCCGAAGAAGCCGAAAAGCAATCAGGCATCTATGGGAATTTATATTTTTAATACACAGACACTCCTGGAATATCTCGAAATCGACGAGGCGGATGAGTATTCAAGCAACGATTTTGGAAAAAATGTAATTCCAAATCTTATAGCAAACGGAGAAAGGGTTTATGCGTATAGCTTTTCCGGTTATTGGAAAGACGTCGGAACGGTGAGTTCGCTCTGGGAATCAAACATGGATTTAATCGGAGAAGAACCAAAGCTGGAATTTTCCGATAAAACATTCAGAATTTTTTCAAGAAATTTTGCCCGCCCGCCTCAGTTTATCGCAGAGAGCTCTAAAATAATTAATTCTTTAATTTCAGAAGGGTCACAGATTTACGGGAGCGTAGATAACTCGGTATTTTCGGGAGGTGTAACCGTAGAAGAGGGGGCAATCGTGAAGGATTCTATTATTATGGAGGATGTAACCGTAAAGCGTGGAGCAAAGATTTTTTCCGCAATAATAGATGCAGATTGCATCATTTCCGAAAATGCTCAAATCGGCTGTGAATGTACCGAAGAAAGAAAAATCATTCTTATCGAAAAGGGCAGTGTTATAACACCCAACGAAAAGGTGTTGAAGTAAGGAGACGCGTATGTCAAAAAATGCTTTGGGAATAATTTTTTCAAATTTAAATAACAGTACGCAATCGCGCCTGACGAGAGAAAGAACAGTTGCCGCAATTCCTTTCGCGTGCAGATACAGATTGATTGACTTTTGCCTCTCAAATCTCGTTAATGCGAATATATCAAATATTAACGTCGTTGTAAATTCAAAACATCGCTCTCTCACCGAGCACATAGGAACAGGCAAGGATTGGGATTTGGCAAGGCACGAGGGCGGTATAAAAATAATAACTCCGTATCAGACATCAAATTCAGTGTCACATAATGTTTTCGGAAGCAGAATGGAAGCTCTGAAAAATATGAAAGAATATATTGCTGAATATAAAGAAGAATACGTAGTTCTTATGGATTCAGACATTGTAATGAATATAAACGTTTCGCATTTAATCGATACGCATGCGTCATCGGGTGCTGATATAAGCTTTGTTACACAAAAACAAGAAAAACCGCACACGTCAAAAGGCGTAAAAATGATAATTTCAAGCAATAAAGGGCAAATTTACGATATTGCCGTCAATTCCAATTTTAACACCGGCGGCAAGGAAATTTCTTTAAATATGTTCGTTATGAAAAGCGCACGTCTGCGTCAAATAATTGAGGAAGCCGAAGCTTATAAGCTGGATAGTCTAACTTCATACTTCATAAAAAACTTTAAAAAAGAAAGCTATATGAGTTATCTTTACGACGGTTACGTTGCTTATGTTTCGGATTTTACGGATTATTACAAGTATTCAATGGAGCTTGTCGAAAATAAAAAATCCAGGGAGTCTTTACTTTGGAAAAAAGAGCTGCCTATTTTTACAAAAGTCAATAATTCTTATCCTACGGTGCATACTAAATATGCCGAGGTCAGAAATTCAATGCTCGCGGATGAATGTGTAATAGAAGGAACAGTAATAAATTCAGTTTTATTCCGCGGAGTGCGGATTGGGCGCAATGCGGTAATTAAAAATTCCGTCCTTTTTCACGGCACTGAGGTCAGGGAAAATGCGGAGTTAAACTGTATTGTTACCGATAAAAACGTTCTGATTTCAGAGAGTGTCAAGCTTTCCGGTAACGAAACTGCCCCTTTTTACATTCCGAAAAATAAAAAAGTTTAGAAAATTCGAGGTATACAAGTTGAAAATATTATTTGTATCTGCAGAGGTTGCACCATTTGCCGCAAGCGGCGGTCTTGCCGATGTTTCGGGAGCATTACCTAAGGAAATTAAAAAGATATCTGCTTGTGATATCAGCGTAATTATGCCCCTATATGATACTGTGCGTGAAAAATACGGCGATATATTAGAGCCGGTGACCGACATTTCTTTTAATTTATCGTGGAGGGAAACCGGCGCAAGAATTTATAAAACAAAAAAAGACGGAGTAAAATATTTTTTCGTAGAAAACAACTACTATTTCGATAGAGGGAAGCTTTACGGAGAATACGATGATGCTGAACGCTTTGCTTTTTTTTGCCGTTCAGTTATTGAATTTATGTTGAAGGAAAAATACTTTCCGGATATTATTCATGCAAATGACTGGCATGCAGCGCCCCTTATAATTTATCTGAAAACCGTCTATAAGGAGAATAAAGAGCTTTCGGGCATCAAAACTCTATTTACTATTCACAATATAGAATTCCAGGGAACATTCGGACTTGATACTATGCAAAATGTATTTGGAATAAGCGCTGAATACAAAAACGTCGTAGAATACGACTCAAAGCTAAATCTTATGAAAGGCGCTATCGTTACGGCAGATACAGTAAACACAGTCAGTCCCAATTACAGAAACGAATTACGGTATGATTATTATAGCTTCGGGTTGTCTGAAATCATAAAAATGGCGGATGAAAAAATCTTCGGAATACTAAACGGCATCGATTATTCGGTTTTTTCACCGGAAAAGGGCGGAGACATTGATTTTCCGTATAATAAACGGGCATATAAAAGAAACAAAGCAAAAAACAAGGCGGCAGTACAATCACTACTTAATTTAGAAATAAAACCTGACACGCCGCTTATCGTTATGGTGAGCCGTCTTACAGATCAAAAGGGAATCGATCTTCTCGTTTGTATACTAGATGAGCTGTTGTGTGAAGACGTGCAATTTGTAATTTTAGGCACGGGAGAGTCGGAATACGAAATGCATCTTAAAGAAATTGAGAAAAGACACACAAACATGAGGGCAATTATTAAATTTGACAGGGTATTATCAAAAAAACTCTATGCGGCATCAGACATCTTTCTTATGCCCTCTAAATTCGAGCCCTGCGGACTTTCACAGATGATTGCCTGTTCGTACGGAAGTATTCCGATAGTCAGAGAGGTGGGCGGACTTTACGACAGTATTATACC